>JBEKRJ010000690.1:0-3368 GCA_049518835.1 Solirubrobacteraceae bacterium | reverse complement strand
GCGCTCGCGCTGGTCAACGAGCGCGTCCCCAAGATCACGTAGCCACGAGCCAGACAGCCCAGAATCACCCAAAACGCCTGCAAAGCGGGCCAACAAACGACTCTACCCAGTTGCAACTTCGGGCTAAAGCCGATGATCGCGTTCAGCGGCGTGCGCAGCTCGTGGCTCATCCGCGCCAAAAACTCGCTCTTGGCACGGTTGGCGCTCTCCGCCCGCGCACTCGCCGCAAGTAGCTCGCGGCGCTCGCGCTCGGCGCGACGCTGTCTGGTGACGTCCTGAACGGTGCCGAGGTACCCGCCGGCCCGTGCCGGATCCGCGTGCCCGAGCGCATGCACAGTGTGCTGGACCACCCCGTCGTCGGCAACGATCCGACACTCGAGCTCAAACGCGCCCTCGCCGGCTAGCGCCTGCGCATAGACGTCGGCAACGCGCTCGCGATCCTCCGGATGCGCGTAGGCGAGAAATTCCCGGATGCTCGGCGGGCCGTTCGCAGGGTCGCGGCCGAAGATCGCGTACATCTGCGCCGACCAGCTCATCCGCTCGGTACGCGGATCCCAGGACCACGACCCCACCCGCGCGATCCGCTGAGCATCCTCGAGATCGGCGAGCGCCCGCTCGCGGCTGCGCTCGGCCTGCTTGCGCTCGGAGATGTCGCGCGCGATCGTCGCCGCGCCGACGACCTGGCCTTGTCTGTCTCGGATCGGCGACGCGGTCAGCGACACGTCGATCACCCGTCCGTCCTTGCGTCGCCGGGTTGTCTCCAGGTGGCTCACGCGCCCTCCTCGTGCGACGCTCGCAAGCAGCCAGCGCAGCTCGTCTTCCTGTCCCGGTGCGAGCAGTATCGAAACGTTGTTGCCGATCGCCCCCGCGGCGCTGTAACCGTAGATCTGCTCCGCCGCCGGGTTCCAGCTGGTGATCTGACCGTCAAGCGTCTTGGCGATGATCGCATCATCGGATGACTCGACGATCGCCGCCAACCGCGCGTCAGCTTGCTCGACCCGCTTACGCTCGGTGATATCCAGCGAGGTCGTCGTGACCCCGGCCAGACGCCCATCAACATGCCACGGTATGACCGTAGTCACCACGTCGACGAACACCCCGTCCCTGCGCCGGCGTCGGGCCTCCATCTGATAGGCGGGCTCGCCGCGCCGCATCCTGACGATCACATCTCGCGCCCGCGCGTTTGCTTCTTCGGGCTCGCCGGTGAGTGCGTTTAGCTCGTAGATGCTCTTCCCGACCGCTTCCTCAGCGCTGACGCCATACAGCTGCTCGGCGCCCGGGTTCCAGTGGCGCACGAACCCGTCAAGATCCATCGAGATCACGGCATCGGTGCCGCACTCGGCCGCCTCCGCCAGCCGCACAAACTCGCGCTCGGCACGCTTACGCTCGCTTATATCCAGCAACAATCCTGTCACGCCGACCACGCGCCCCTCACGGTGCCACGGGATGATCTTGCCGAGCAGGTCAACGACCGTGCCGTCCCTGTGGCGGCGCTGGAGCTCGTGCACAAGCGGCGTCTCGGCGCTCAGCACCAACGGCACCAGCCTCCGCCAGCAGGCGGCTGCGTCCTCGGGCTCGCCGCTGAGCGCGTTGAGCTCATCCAACCCCAGGCCGACGACCTCCTCGGCGCGAAAGCCGAACAGCCGCTCGGCACCAGGGCTCCAATGACACACCCGCGCTTCGAGATCTAACGAGATGATCGCGTCCGTCAGCTCGGTCGCCTGCGTCAGACGCTCGCGCTCCCGCTCGGCCTCGTTACGCCCGGTCACGTCGCGCGCTATGCACCAGACGCCGATTACCGCACCCCCACCGTCGCGGACAGGCGCGAGCGTGACCGCCAGCTCGACCCGGCTGCCGTCACTCCTCACGTGTTCAGCATCAAAGCTCGACATCTGCCCGAGCGAGGCCGCCGTGGCGTGCTGAAGGTAGTCCCCCTCGCCCGGCCGGCTGAGCATCGCGATCGACTGTCCCTGCGCCTCCCGCGCGGCGAATCCGTAGAGCTTCTCCGCCCCGGGATTCCAACCCGTGATCGCACCATCTGGCGTTATCACCACGATCGCCTCCGCAGAGCCGTCGACGACCGCCTTTAGCAGCGGACCATCCAAGCCGCTCACGCCACATCCCCCACCAGGCCGGCTGCCCGAACCGCAGGACGCCGATCCCCCGAGCCGTCCCGCAGAACCCAGGTGTAACGGCGCATCACCACTCAGACCAATAACCAGGACTTCATTCCGACGCAACATAGGGTCAGCGCCAGCGCGCAGCATCCGGCCAGCCCCGGATCTCGCGGCGCGAGAACTACGCACGCGCCCATGCGCCGGTCCTCCACCGACGGCGTGTTCTGCGCCACAACGGCTGCAGGGGGTGTCCAAGGAACTGTGTGGGCATGAACGAAAGACGCTCTACCATCTTCCGGCATTTCACCGGTCCGCGTACGGCCGAAGGCCCCCAGGACTACCCCGAATTCCGGCTGCTCGTCGATGCAACAGTGTGGCTCAGCCCGTTGGTCTGCGGCTCCCGGAGTGGGCTGGTGGATTGGGCGATTCTCCGCACGGCTTTAGGTAGCAGGCGAGCGTGTCAAGGAAGTGCTTCACGTCCAACGGCTTGGTGAGAAACGCGGCGGCGCCGAAGGACGTGAGCCGTGCTGCGGTTCGCCTGCTCGCGTCGGCGGTCAACATGACGACCGGAATGCTCTTGGTTTCGGGGGATGCGTTGAGGCGCTTGAGCACGTCCTCGCCGCTCATGTCAGGCAGGTGCAGGTCGAGCAGTACCAGGTCGGGGTGCTGCGTGCGGGCGAGCTCGAGCCCGATCGAGCCCTGGATCGCGCCGAGGACCTCGACGGCGGCCAGTCGCTGGAGGATTCGCTCAGCGAGCTTCATGTTCGACATGTTGTCCTCGATGTAGAGGACTTTCGCGTCGAAGCGCTCGCGTTCGCGCCCGACATCGAGCGGAGCCGCGGTCTCGGCTTCGATGTCGGGCGCGGGGACGACGTCGAGCTCGATTGTGAACGTGCTTCCGATCGAGAGCGTGGACGTGACCGTGAGCGTTCTTCCCATCGCCTCCACCAGCGACTTTGACAGCGTCAGCCCCAGTCCCGTGCCGTCGATCGCCTGCCGTTGGATGCCGAGGCGCTCAAATGGCCCAAAGAGCTTCTCATGGTGTTCGCGAGCGCCGAAATCCGCTCTGCGCCATGACATGATTGAAGCGCCGAATCCGCCCGTCCAGATCGAGTGAAATGACCGAGTGTGAGCCATGCTCGGCTGCCTGCGCGAGACGCTCCAACTCGCGCTCGGCGGCCTTGCGCTCGGTGATTTCCCGGGTGATCGTCGCCGCCCCAACGATCTGATCCCGACGGTCGCGAATCGCCG
>JBEKRJ010000689.1:0-3374 GCA_049518835.1 Solirubrobacteraceae bacterium | reverse complement strand
GTGGGCTGGTGATGAGCATCTCGCCGACCTGATCTTCAGCGACCAGTTCTCCAACAACGGCGTCGTCGTCGGCCCCGCAGGACCAAAACGCAACATCCGAAACCGACTCTCCGGCTTTCCCGATCTGAAGAGCATCGTAGAGCAGTTCATCACCGTCGACGACAAGGTCATCTTGCGGCTCCGCTGGACCGGGACGCATACCGGCCCCTATCTCGGAGTCGCTCCGACAGGCGAGCGGGTGGATGTGCGCGGCATGACGATCTGGCGGTTCGAGGACGGCAAGGTCGTCGAGGACTGGACGGCCGGCCATATCCCGTTGGAGATCTTCGGGGTCGACATCCCACCCCCCATTCCGGTCGCGGCAGCGTCGTGAATCGGATCGTGTCCTGCGTTGCGAGGAGAAGCGATGAGCTCGAATGACAGCACCTCACCCAATTCGATCGTCTTGATCCACGGCCTGTGGATGACGCCTCTCAGCTGGGAGCACTGGGTCGAGCGCTACAGCAACCGGGGCTACAACGTCCTCGCGCCGGCCTGGCCGGGGATGGACGGCGACGTCGACCAGTTGCGCGCCGACCCGAGCGCGATCGAAGAGCTCGGGATCGAGGAGATCGTCGACCACTACGAGCAGATCATCAGCGGCCTCGACAGCCCGCCGATCATCATCGGCCACTCGTTCGGCGGAGCGTTCACCGAGATCCTGCTCGACCGGGGACTGGGCGCGGCCGGTGTCGCGATCGATGCGGCTGCCGTCAAGGGGATCACGAAGCTCCCGTTCTCGACGCTCAAGTCCGCGTTCCCGGTCCTCAAGAGCCCAGCCAACCGGCATCGCGCGGTCGCGTTGACGCTCCCTGAGTTCCACTACGCGTTCGCCAACACGATGTCCGAAGCGGAAGCCGCGCCGTTCTTCGAGCGCTACGCCGTTCCCGGGCCCGGGCGCGTGTTGTTCCAGGGCGCGTTTGCGAACTTCAACCCGCACGCGCCGACGCGCGTCGACTTCACCAACGAGGATCGGGCGCCGTTGCTGCTGATCGCCGGCGGCGAGGATCACATCGTCCCCGCCTCGGTCGACGCGTCGACGGCTAAGCACTATCGCAAATCCTCGGCGATCACCGAATACAAGGAGTTCCCCGGCCGCTCGCATTTCACGATCGGGCAGGACGGCTGGGAAGAAGTCGCCGATTACACCCTGCGCTGGGCGGTGGAGCACGCACGATGAACACGCAAGACACACCCAGCATGCCGGTGAGCGGCATGGGCGCGATCGAAGGGCTCGAGCACCCAGCCGATCTTGTCGTTCGCAACGCGAAGATCTACACGGGTGACCGAGGTCAGCCGACCGCGTCTGCCCTGGCGATCCGCGACGGTGCGTTTATCGCGGTCGGAGAGGAGGCCGATGTCGCTCCGCATGTCGGAGTGGGAACACGAGTGGTTGACGCGCATGGGCGGCGCGTGATCCCCGGCCTGAACGACTCTCACCAGCACGTCATCCGCACCGGGCTCCGCTACCTGCTCGAGCTGCGATGGGACGGAGTGCCCTCGCTGCAGATCGCGCTTCGGATGCTGAAGGAGCAGGCAGAACGCACCCCTTCCGGGCAGTGGGTCCGTGTCATCGGGGGCTGGTCGAGCGAGCAGTTCGCCGAGCAGAGGATCCCAACGATCGGCGAGCTCAACCGAGCCGCGCCCGACACGCCCGTGGTGGTGACCCACACCTATCAGGCCGTGCTCCTGAACAGGCCGCGCTGCAGGCGATGGGCTACACGCGCGACACACCCGATCCCCCGGGAGGGCAGTTCGTCCGTAACCACGCTGGCGTCCCGACCGGGCTGCTGCTTGCGGCACCCAGCCCGATGATCATCTACTCAACACTCGCGAAGACTCCGGACCCGACCCCGGACGAGCAGCTGATCTCAACGCGCTACCTGTTGCACGAGCTGAACCGGTTCGGGCTCACGAGCGCGATGGACGCCGCCGGGGGATTCCAGAACTTCCCCGATAACTACAGCTGCGTGATGCAGCTCGCCCAGCAACGGGAGCTGTCGCTGCGGCTGGCCTACTACCTGTTCCCCCAGACGCCGGGCCAGGAGCTCGACGACTTCAAGCGCTGGATGGAGATGGTCCGGGCCGGCGACGGTGACGGCTGGCTTCGCTGCAACGGCGTCGGCGAGAACCTCGTGTGGGCCACCGCCGACTACGAGAACTTCGCCGAACCGCGACCCGAGCTCCCCCCAAACGCCGCCGAGGAGCTCGACGTCGCCGCTCGACTCCTCGTCTCGAACGGGTGGGGCTTCCGGATGCACGCCACCTACGACGAATCGATCCGCGCAGCCCTCGACGTGGTCGAGCGAATCCAGGCCGACGGCGCGTGGCCCGAGGAGACCCGCTGGATGTTCGATCATGCCGAGACGGTCAGCCCGCGCAGCCTCGAGCGGATCAAGGCGCTAGGAGGCGCGATCTCCGTCCAACACCGGATGGCCTACCAGGGTTCAGCGTTCGCCCGACGCTACGGCGCGGAGCGCGCCGCCGTCTCTCCTCCGATCCGGGCGATGCTCGACCAAGGACTGCGCGTCGGCGCCGGCGCCGACGCGCCACGCGTCTCTTCCTACAACCCGTGGCTGTCGCTGTCCTGGCTCGTGACCGGTCGAACGGTCGGCGGCGCGCAGCTCTACCCGCCGGAGAACCGTGTGTCCCGCGAGGTAGCGCTCGACATGTACACCACCGCCGGCGCCGAGTTCTCCGGCGAGAACGACGTCAGAGGCACGATCAGCGTCGGCAAGTACAGCGACCTCGCGCTCCTCTCGGCCGACTACTTCACGGTCCCCGACGAGGACATCTCTCGGATCGAGTCGCTGCTCACCGTCGTCGACGGCAGGATCGTCTACGCCGCCGGCGAGTACGAACACACCGCGCCGCCGCTGCCGCCGATCCCGTTCCACTGGAGCCCGATCGCGCACTTCGGCGCGTACCAACAGTTCCCGCCGCCAGGCCTCCGGCAAGCCGACGGACTCGCCGACGCGGTCATGGCGTCCGCCGAGCACCGGACGTGGCGTGAGGGCCGAGGCGAAATCGGCGCCAACGTCATCCACCACGGACACCACGGCCGCTACTGAGCGTCCACCGATGCCCGCCCTCGCCCTGACCAACTCCGCGCTCCTGCTCCTGCGCGCCCTACTCGGCGTCCTCCTCGCGGCACACGGCGGACTCAAGTTCCTCCAGCCGGGCGGGCTCGACTTCGAGGCCGATCTGCTCGCTAAGGACGGACTCCGCGGAGGCCGACCCGCCGCCGCTCTCTCAGGCCTCACCCAAGTCGGAGCGGGCGCCCTTCTGACCGCCGGACTGCTCACCCCGCTGGCTGGGGCCGGGGCGATCGGAGC
>JBEKRJ010000688.1:0-3386 GCA_049518835.1 Solirubrobacteraceae bacterium | reverse complement strand
TGGGCGTGGCTGGCGCCGCCGGCTCGCCCCGATATTGCTGGTGGCAAGTGAGGGCGAGCCGGTGGCGCCAGGCGCGTCCAGACGCCGTCAAAACTCCCAATAATTCCTCCGCGGGCCCTTAGCGATCGGGGAGCACCCGCTTGGCCTCCTCGGCGATGTCCTGCAGCGTTCGTTCGGCTCGCTCGAGCAGGCTCCCCGACGGCTTGTTGCGTGCTCGCATCCGGCCCCGCACCCGCAACGCCACCAGCGCCGTGCCTGCGGTGGCACCGATCACGACCGCAGCCGCCGGGCGGACCCAGTTGCGCGGATCGCGCATCGCCGACAGCTCCCAGGACTCGAGCTCGTCTTGTGCGAGCTCGGTGAGGTTGACCAGTGTCTGCTCGAGCCGCTGCGCGAGATGCGCGGGCGGATCGATCGGTGACAGCGCCTCGCGCAGCAGCGCCTCGAAGTCGGCGGCACCGGTGCTCACTGCTTGTCCCCCTCCCCATTGCCGTCTCCTGCGGCCTTGTCAGCGACGATTTCCTCTAGTTGGCGGATCGCGCGATGCAGCAGCACCTTGGTCGCGCCGTCGGTGCGACCGAGTGCCCTGGCGATCTCGCGATTGTCCATCCCCAGCGCGAAGCGCATGATCAGCGCCTCCCGGCGGACATCGGGAAGCTGGGCAACGCCCGCGAGGATCGACTTGAGCTGCTCGCGCCCCTCGACCAAGGACTCGGTCGTCTGTGGCGCCGCGACCATGCCCGCATCCTCGATCGCTGACTCCGGTTTGCGCGACCGGTCGCGGTAGAAGTTTGCGGCCAGATTGTGGGCAATGCGGATAAGCCACGGGCGCAGCGGCCGGCCGTCTGACTCTCGCAGCGCGCGCTCGAAGTGCCGGTAAGCCTGCAGGAAGGTCTGCTCGGTGAGGTCCTCCGCGTCGTGATGGTTCCCCACCCGGTAGTAGCTGTACGAGTAGACATCGCGCAGATGCGTGCGGTACAGCTCGCTGAACCGCGCATCGATCTCGGCCTTGCTCTTCGGTGCGCCTTTGTCCACGACATGGGAGCGTAGCTTCGCTAGGCCGCGCGCACAGGCTGCGAGCCTCTGGCAGTCCCGCGGTCGATATTTGCGGCCGCCCTCGCCGCGATCGGTCCGCGGCTCCAAGCGGCGGGCGCCGCTGGATCGCGCACGCAGCCGGCGAGCCCTGACCCGGCGATCGCGGTCGTCAGCGTGACCTCCAGGCCGGCGGCCCGCAGCGCGTCGACGAGCTGACGCCCGAACGCGGGCTCGAGCGATGCGAGCACGACCGAGGCGCCACGCTCGAGCAGGTCGATCGCCCGAGCTGGACCGCCGAGCGCCGCGACCGCGCGTGCGCGGCCGCGCTCTGCGGCGAACGCCGACGGAACCGTGCCCAGCGGCGGCACGCGGCTCTTGGACAAGACCAGCAAGCCCGACCGGCTCGCGATCCGCTCGCCGTGTACGGCCAGCACGCTCAGCAGTGACGCGGCGGGGCCCGCAACGCAGATCAGATCGTAAGCGCCGAGCTCCAGCTCACCGGCGCTGACGACGTGAACGGACCCGGGCAGCCGCACGCCGGGCAGATAGGCGACGTTCTCGCGCGATGCCGCGAGCGCGCTCGCGTGCCCGTGCGCCAAGCAGCCGAGCTCGACCTCGAGGCCCGCCCGCGGCAGGCAGACGGCGAGGCTCGTGCCCCAGCTCCCGGCACCGATGATCGCGGCGCGGCGGATCGGCGCCAATCCCCCGAGCCACTCCCACTGCAGCATCACGCACGGCCAGATCCGATCGGTGACAGCCCTGGCCAGCGCCGGCGACGCGCTCGGCACCCGCGCAAAGCGCAGCGGCCGTCCCGCGCGAATCCGGACCCTGTGCGGCCGGATCCGCCAGCCGCGACGCACCGCCTCGGTGCCGATCACCGCCACGGGCACGACGGGCGCGCCGCTGTCGAGCGCCAGCCGGCCGACCCCGCGCCGGGGCTTGCCCAGCGAACCGGGGCGGATCCGGGTGCCCTCCGGAAAGATCAAAACGATGTCACCGCGCGCGAGGATCGCCCTCGCCGTCGCCATCATCTCCTCGTCGTGCGCGCCGCGATTGACCGGGAACGCCCCCAGCGCCGTCAGCAGCCAGGCGACCACCGGATGCGCGAACAGCTCCTGCTTGGCGACGTAGTACATCGGCCGCCGCGCCATCGTCCCAATCACGAACGGGTCCAGGAAGCTGCGATGGTTGGCCGCGACGATCACCGGCCCCTCCGCCGGGATGTGCTCGCGCCCAATCCGGCTCATCCGGAAGTAGACCCAGAAGAACGGCTGCAGGATCGCCCGCACGAGCCAGTAAACCACTGGATTTGCACCCTTTTCCCTGACCTTCGCGTGGTGCGATACGTGATCCATCGCACATTGGCGTACCCGTCCGATGGTCGGCCGTTACAGTTGCGGTTCTTGGGTACCGCGATCGACCCGACCCGCACGCTCCGGGGCGCCGTTTGCGGCGCGGTAGCAGCCGCGGTTTGGGCGCTGCAGCAGCCGCTGGACAAGATCGTGTTCACCAGCCGCTGCGACGACGTCGAGCTACTCGGCAAGGCGATCACCAGCAGCGACGGCTGGTATCCAATCGGGCTCGCGCTGCACATGCAAAACGGCGCCTTGTTCGGCGCCGCGTACGCCAACGTCGCCCCGGCACTGCCACTCCCGCCGCCAGTCCGCGGGCCGGCGCTAGCGCTCGCCGAGCACCTGCTCTCCTGGCCCCTCGTCGGATTGTCTGACCGCTTGCACCCTGCGCGCCGGCAGCTGCCGAAGATGGCCGGAAGCCGGCGCGCATTCGCGCAAGCGACGTGGCGTCACGCGTTGTTTGGGCTCGTCCTCGGAGAGCTCGAGCGGCGCCTCAACGTCGAGCCCGAGGTGCCGGAGCCCCAACCCGAAGCGGCCTTCTCCAGCAACGGGCACGGCACGCTCGAGCACGCGGTCTCGGTCGAGCCGGCGTCCTAGTGGGCGATGTGCCGCTAGCTGGTGACACATCGCCAGATCCCCCGGCCGCAAGCACCGTGCGACACTCAGCACCGCAAGGCCCGCCTAGCTCAAGCGGTAGAGCACTTCACTTGTAATGAAGGGGTTCGGGGTTCGAGTCCCCGGGCGGGCTTCTCAGGCGATTTGCAGGGCTTTCCCATCAATCTTGGCATCCTTATTCAACGCCGCGTGCGTCCACTGTGCGTCCACTAGGCTGACGCGCGGCGCGAATCTGCAGCTCGGCGGGCACCTGTTTCCCATCCCAGTTCTCGATCACGCCCGCGTAGTGATGCTCAATCATCAGCACGCTGGTGCCGACCTCTTTGGCGATCGTTGTCAGCGGAACGCCCTCGTAGACGCGCAGCGTGACGTAGCTGGATCGCA
>JBEKRJ010000687.1:0-3390 GCA_049518835.1 Solirubrobacteraceae bacterium | reverse complement strand
CGGGCCGGCGGTGTTGGCCGCCGGCAGCGTCGCCCCCGAGCGCAGCGCCGGCGCGCCCGGCGCGCCCGGCTGCAGATCGATGTAGAAGTTGCCCTCGAGCAGCAGCCGCGCCCGGACGGACGCGGTGGCGTCCGCGTGGATCGGAAGCCCGCTGGGATCGATCGTCATCGTCACGACGGCCGCCGGCGACGAGCTCGACACGCGCTGGACCCCGGTCACCTCGCCGACGTCGACGCCGGCGATCCGCACCGGTGACGGCACGTGCAGCTGCGTCTCGGTCGTGAACAGCGCCTTGAGCACGAACGGAGAGCCGGCGAACGGCAGCGTGCCGCCGAACACCGCATAGCAGGCGGCGCTGATCACGACCGCGCCGATGATCCCGGCGGCGAGGCTCGAGATCCGGGGGCGGTGGCGGCGCACGCGGCGGCGGTCGCGGAGGCGCATCATCGACCGCTGCCCACCGAGGTCTGCTCGGTCTTGAGCCCCAGGTTGCCCGGAGGGTTGCCGATCACTGCGTGAGCGCCGGAATACGGCTCGTTGCCGGCGGCGCACTCGGGCACCTCGCCGGGCGAGTCGGTGTTCGGATACGGGTTGACGTGCAGCGGGCCGTGCTCGCCGGCGGGCCTCGTGCTCGGCGTCGTGTACGGCCGGCTCGACGGCACGGCCTCCCCTCCCAGCACGTCGTCGATCGCGATGATCAAGAACCGCAGCGAGGTCCCCGAGGAGGTCGACTCCGACAACAGGCTCGCGATGTTGCGCAAGAACAGCGTCGCGTAGTTGCAGGTCGCCTGCACCGGCGTGAGGAACGCCAGCGGCGCGCGGAGGCTGGATCCGGTCAGCGTCAGCCGGTCCAGTCCCTGCTTGACCGCGGGCGTCTCGCCGTAGCCGGCGAGCGTGTTCGAGAGCGCCACCAAGCGCTGGTCCAGCGCCCCGGTGGCGGGTAGCGTGCGCGCCCCGGTGGCAAATGCGTCCGCGAGCACCGGAGCGCTCTGCTTGAGCGTCGCGACGCCGGGCAGCGCCTGCTTGAACAGGGCCGCGGTGTCGCTCAAGAACGGCCCGATCGTGGGAGCGCCGCCGATCAGGGCGCTTTCGGCCGGCGGCGTGTCCGAGATCCACTGCTGCAGGGATGGGACCGCGACGCCGGCGAGCGCGCGGAAGGTCGTGTCGAGATTCGCGTACAACGTCGCCTGCGCCTGCGCCACCGGCGCGAGCGCGCCGGCGAAGCGCTCGAGCCCGCGCAGGAAGCCCCCCAGGTCGGTGCCGGGCGAGGCGAGATTGCGCATCACCGGCCCGAGGTCGGAGAGCAGCGGCACGAACGCGCCGATCGCGTCGTTGAGATCGTCGCCGCGGCCCGCGAGGCCGGCGGCAAAGCCGGTCGTCGACGCCGCCACTCCGGCTCGGGTCGAAGGCGTGAACATCGACAGCACCTGGTCGACGTCGACGTCCTCGCTGGTTTGGCTGACCGGGACGGTGGCGTTGTCGCGGAGCACCTGCCTGGCCGAGCCGGGCGTGATCTGCAGGTACTTCTCCCCGATCGCCCCCTTGAGGCGGATCGTGAAGGTCGAGTCGACCGGCAGCGGCCTGACGCTCTCGTCGAGCTTGATGCCGAGCACCGCGACTGGCTGCCCCGCGGCGTCGCGCGCCGCCTTGACGGTGTCGACGAAGCCGACCAGCGTGCCGCCGATCCGCACATCGCCGCCGTGCGTGAGCTCGCTGGCGTCCGCGACCTGCACGTTGAGCGAGTAGCGCGGCACGAACGGAAGCCCGTTGTTGGCGTTGTATGCGACGAGGACGGCGACGACCGTCACGAGCACGGTCAGCGCGCCGATCAAGACCGGGTTGGCGATCATCCGCGGCTCGCGGCGGCGGCGGTTCACCGGTGGCCGCCGATCAGGTAGTTGAGCAAGCCCGTCAGTGATCCGGCCGATGCCGGCGACGCCGGCGACGCGGCCGCTGCGGCGCCGTCGGCGGCCGTGGCATCGGCGGCGGTGCCATCGTGCGCGAACTTCGCCGAGCAGCTCGGGACGGGACTGGTGAAGTAGCCGGTGCAGCTGCCGACGAGCAGCTCGTCGCGGACGTAGTGCCCGTCGCTGTCAAACCCGTTGGTCGCCGTCGTGCCGTAGAACAGCACCTTCATCAGCTGTTGGATCGCTCCGGTGCGCTCGAGGCTCGCGGTCAGCTGGTCCAGCGACGCGGCGCTTGGCGCGGTGGCGGCGCCGAGCCGCTGCAGCTGGTGGGCGAGCGGCACGGTCGCCTGCAGCGCGGGCTGGGAGGCGGCCGCAGCAGCTCCGAGCTTGGTCAGCGCCGTGCGGGCGGCGCCGGCGAACGGCGTCAGCTGCGCGAGCTCGCGGTCGAGCCCCGACGCGCTCTGACCGAGGTCGGTCATCAGCGGCGTGCCCTGGTCCGCGAGCGCGCCGAGGTCGCTCATCAGCGGGCGCAGCTGTCGCAAGGACGACGGCAGCAGCTGGAGCGTGCGCTCGATCTGCGCGGCGCGCGCGGCGCTCGCCACCGAGGTCGCGTTCGCCTGGACGACGAAGTCCGACAGCGCGCCGCGTGCGCGGGCGAGCGGCGCGAGCACCGCGTCGGAGTCGGTGGCGAGCTGGGCCAGCGCGCGGTTCTGGCGGGCGAGAATCGCCAGCACCTGATCGGTGTAGCCAAGCGCCGGATTGGCGCGGTGGATCACCGCGTTGAGGTCCGAGCCGCGCGCCGCAAGGCCGGTGCCGAACTCGTCGAGCAGGACCGCGAGCGACTCGCGCACCGGCTCCTGGTAGATGTCCTGCACGATGTCGAAGTCGATCGGCGAGCTCGTGCGCGTGACCGGCAGCAGGTAGCTGCCCGCCCCGGGGCCGCTCGCGATCCGTTGCAGCGCCGGCGCGGCGGCCGTGCCCGGGTCGCAGTCCACATACTCCTCGCCGATCAGCGACTGCGGGCGGATCGTGCACTGGGCATCGGCGTGGAACGGGGCGAACGCGGCGTCGTCGATCGCGAGCGTCACCGCCGCGTGCTTGTCGGCGGTGACCGCCAGCGATCGGATGCTGCCGACCGGCGCGCCGGCGATCCGGACGTCCTCGCCGACGACCGCGAACGAGGCGTCGTCGAAGATCGCGCGCACCAGGTAGGGGCTCGCGACCGCGCTGTCGGCGGAGCCGGCGCCCGCCGCCACCAGCCCACCAGGCGCCAGCAGCGCGACCGCGACCAGCGCGAGCGCGATCAGCGCGCCGGCGATCAGCGCAACAACTCTCCGCCGGCCGGCGATCCGCGCCGCCCGCCTCATGGCCCCGGGGGCGTCGCGCTCGGAGTGCAGCCACGAACCGCCTGCGGCGCCGATCCGTCCGGGGTCGGCTGGACGGCGCCGCCGGGGCAGCGGCCGTGCACGAGCTGCAGGCCCTG
>JBEKRJ010000686.1:0-3394 GCA_049518835.1 Solirubrobacteraceae bacterium | reverse complement strand
GCCGTAGACGTAGCGCCAGATGTACTGGCGACCCTGTACGCACACGGTCAGCTTCCTGCCGTTGGGTGGTGCCGGCTCGGTCACCGAGGCGTACTGGGTGAGGCCGCTGGGGCTCGAGTTCGGTGGGTTGACGATGCTCGGCAGCTTCACGAACGTGACCACGGTCAGCAGCACGAGGATCAGCGCCGCGGCGGCGGTCCACCCGATCTCCAGCCGGGTGTTGCCGTGGATCTGGGCGGCGACCGGGTTGCGCTTGGCGCGGAATCTCCACACCGAGTACACGAGCGCGCCCTCGACGATGACGAACACCACCGCGGCGATGTACAGGATGATCTTGTACAGCGAGTCGATCTGGTTCGCGTTCGGCGAGCCACCCGCCTTCGGCGTGAAGAAGTTGGCCATCGCGGCGGGCGCGAACAGCAGCAGTCCGATCGGGGCGATCGTGAGCGCGAGCGCTAGCGGGCGCCGGCGGCGTGACTTGGCAGCGTCGGGGGCGGCGAGTGGCAAGGCCGCGGCATTCTATCCACGCCGGTCGCCAGAAGTCGTCGCGGAAGGCCGAGGGGATTCCTATACTCCGCAAGCTTGCGCATGCCGAGAGGGATCAGAGCAACCGCCTGGGCCCTCGTAGCGGTTGGTGTCGCGACTCCTGCGCTGCGACGCCGGGTCAAGCTCGCGCCTGCGCTGGTGCTCCCGACCGCGGCGGTCGCGCCGCTGGCGTTGTGCGTCGTCGTGCCGCGCAGTCGGCGCCGCGACGCCGCGCTGTGCGTGCTGAACATGTGGGCCTACCTCGCCGCCTACGAGATGCCCCACGACGATCCGCGCCGGCTCGCGGCGCGCGTGCGCGTGCGCTACCCGATCGTGATCGACAGGCTGCTCGGCGCGGGGGTCGTCCCGACGCTGCGCCTGCAGCGGGCGTTCTCGGCGCCGGGTGCGATCAACCGCTTCGAACGCGTGCTCGTATGGTGTCACTGGATCTGGTTCACGGTTCCGCACGCCAGCGTCGCGTACGTGCTCGCCCGCGATCCGGACCGGTTCCCAACGGCCGCCGCGCGGATGTACGCCGTGTTCGATCTCGGCGCGGTGTTCTACTGGACGATCCCGACTGCCCCGCCGTGGTGGGCGGCCGCACACGCGCACCTCGAGGACGGGCGTCCGCTCGAGCTGCGGCGGATGATGATCGAGTACGGCGAGCGCTTCTGGGGAAGCCGCTGGGCCGATCTCTACGATGTGCTCGGAGGAAACCCGCTGGCTGCAATGCCGTCGCTTCACTTCGCAACGTCACTGATGGCGGCCCATCTCCTGTCGGAGGTAGGGCCCGTTGCCGGCGCGCTGGGCTTCGGATACGCAGCGCTGCTGGGGCTGGCGCTGGTCTATCTCGGCGAGCACTATGCCGTCGACGTGATCGCCGGTGGCGCGCTCGCGGAGGGCGTGCGGCTGACGTCGCCGCATGCCGCGCCGGTAGTCAAGCACCTCTCGGCGGTGCTGCAGGCGCTCGAGGCCCGCGCGGGCGCGGAGTAGGCAATGCGCAGGAACGCCCGGACGCAGCGGCACACGCCCGCGGCGGGCGACGCTGCGGGCCCGGGCGGCGAGGTGGCGCCGCGACGCCGTGCGCGCGCGGGCGAGCACGAGGAGATGCCGCGCGTGCGGCTTACGCGTGCGCGACTGCTGGCGTCGATCGTGTTCGTCGTCTCGGCCGTCGCGTTTCTGTACTTCGTGCTCCCCAAGCTGCTCGGCCTGAAGCAGACTTGGAACCGGATCGAGGGTGGCAACGGCTGGTGGCTGGCGCTCGCCGGCGTCCTCGAGATGCTCTCGTTCCTCGGCTACATCGCCCTGTTTCGGGCGGTGTTCATCAGCAGCGAGTCGCGGATCAACTGGCGCGAGAGCTACCAGATCACGATGGCGGGACTCGCGGCGACGCGCCTGTTCGCGTCCGCCGGGGCCGGGGGAATCGCGCTCACGGCGTGGGCGCTGCGACGCTCGGGCATGGACGCACGGGTCGCGGCCGCGCGGCTGATCGCGTTCATGGTGCTCGTGTACGCGGTCTACATGGCGACGTTGGTGCTCGACGGCGTCGGGCTGTACGTCGGGCTGATCCCGGGCCGGGGGTCGTTCGCGATCACGATCGTGCCGGCGATCTTCGGCGCGGTGGTGATCGCCGTGTTCCTGGCCGTCGCGCGGGTGCCGATCGACTTCGATCGGCTCGTGCGGCGCTGGACCGCCGGCGGCCGGCTGGGTCGCCTCGCGACGTTCATCGCGACCGCTCCCGCAACCGCCGCCAGCGGCGTGCGAACCGCGCTCGAGCTGCTGCGGACGCGCAACCCTTACCTGCTCGGCGCGGTCGCGTGGTGGGGCTTTGACATCGCGGTCCTGTGGGCGTGCTTTCACGCATTTGGCGCCTCGCCGCCCAAGGGGGTGATCGTGATGTCGTACTTCGTCGGGATGGTTGGCAACACGCTGCCGCTCCCGGGAGGGATCGGGGGCGTCGACGGCGGCATGATCGGCGCCTTGACGGCGTTTGGCGTCGATGTCGAGGTGTCGGTCGTGGCCGTGCTCGCGTATCGTGGATTCGCGTTCTGGCTGCCGACGCTGCCGGGCGCGATCGCGTATCTGCAGCTGCGCCGAACCGTCCACCGCTGGCAGACCGAACCCGTCCCCGCACACTGATCTGCCGACGTAGCTATATTTTGTGAAGTGACTGACCAGCGAATCGAGAACGTGATCATCGTCGGCAGCGGACCGGCCGGCTATACGGCCGCGTTGTACACGGCGCGGGCGAACCTCGAACCGCTCGTGATCGAGGGGTTCGCATGGGGTGGACTGCTGCAGCAGACGACCGACGTCGAGAACTATCCCGGCTTTGCCGCGGGTGTGATGGGCCCCGAGCTGATGCAGGGTTTCCGCGACCAGGCCCAGCGGTTCGGTGCGCGGCTCGAAACCGATGACGTCACGCGGCTCGAGCTCTCGAGCGACGCCGGCGTGCACAAGGTGTGGGTCGGCGACCAGCTGCATCGCGCCCGCACGGTCGTGCTGGCGATGGGGGCGCAGCACCGCAAGCTCGGCATCGCCGGCGAGCAGGAGCTGTCCGGGCGGGGGGTCAGCTACTGCGCCACCTGCGACGCGGCGTTCTTCCGGGGCTTGCCGACGATCATCGTCGGCGGCGGCGACTCCGCGATGGAGGAGGCGATGTTCCTGTCGAAGTTCGCCTCGACGGTTGGGATCGTCCACCGGCGCGAACACTTCCGGGCGTCCAAGATCATGCTCGAGCGGGCACGTGCGATCCCGAACATCGAGTGGCTGACACCATACGTCGTCGAGCAGCTGAGCGCCGGCGACAACGGCTCGCTTGCGACCGCGCGGCTACGCCACACGGGCGACGACTCGTTGCGCGAGGTGC
>JBEKRJ010000685.1:0-3396 GCA_049518835.1 Solirubrobacteraceae bacterium | reverse complement strand
CAAAGCGGCCTTTTCTTCCCTTTTCTTCTTTTCTTTGTCCCGATTTTTGTTGCGCGCACAATGATATAACAACCGTGTAACGAAAACCCAGTGGGATTTGGGCATGCCGGGGGGTCTCGGGGAGCGTCGCGAAGGTCGATCGCAAGCGCGGTCCGGTCTGGTATGCGCGCTATCGGATGCCTTCCGGACAGCAGCGCCAGAAGCTCCTCGGGCCCGCTTGGAGCGGCCGCGAGCGCCCGCCGGAGGGCTACTTCACCAAGCGCACCGCCGACGACTGGCTGCGCGACCACCTCGACGAAGCCTCCGTGCCGCGGCGCTCGGCTTCGCCCGAAATGGCGTCACTTCGCTGAGGCCGCCGAGGAGTACCTGCGCTTTGCCGAGCAGGACCGCGGCTGCACATGACGGCCGCCTTCACCGGGTTGCGACGCGGCGAGCTACTCGGCTTGCGCTGGCGCGATATCGACTTGGTCGGAGTGGACGACTTCGTGTTCGCCGGCGAGTTGGGCCTGCCGGTCAATGGCGATGTTCTGAGCTCCCGTTATGAGCGCGCGCTTGGGGCGGCGGGGCTGCGGCCCCTGCGATTCCACGACCGGCACGCGGATGACCCGCGAGGCCGATATCCGGCGGGTCCAGGAGTGGATGGGGCACGGCGACATTTAGACGACGATGAAGTACCTGCACTACGAATCGCGCAAGGAGGACGCCGAGCTCGTCGCCCGGGCCTTCGCCGTCGAGAATTGCAGCGCTGGCGCCAGCCCCGTCTGACGCTGCTGGCCGCAAGACGCGGCCCGCAATCATGCCATACTGGATGACATAGACCATGGCATTACAGACGACAATCGCTGAACGCCTCAGATCCGCCGCTGAGAAGACCGATTTGGAGCGCGCCGACTTTGCCGCCGTCGTCGGGACCAACCCGCGGACGGTTGCGCGCTGGTTGAGCGAGGAGAGCGAGCCGCGGACGGAGACGCGCCGGCGCCTGCTCGAGGTGCTTGCCGTGCTCGAAGCCCTTTCGTCTGTGCTCCAGCCGCAGGCCGCGCATGACTGGTTGTACTCGCCAAACCCGCTCGTCAAGCATCGCAAGCCGATCGAGATGCTTGAAGCGGGGGACTGGCGCACGGTTCTCGGACTGATCGACGCGCTCGCGGAAGGCATCTTCGTCTGAGCCCGGCGCAGGCCGACCTCGTAGGCGCCATCGGCCAGCTGCCGGAGACGCCGTGGAGCGGTCTGGCCTTTCGCCACGTCGCTGCTGGGCGCTCCCCGCTGTCCGGCGAGGGGGCGCGGCGCATCGGAGGCCGGTGGAACCCGCCCGAGAGCTTCCCTGTGCTGTATCTGACTCCGTCTCGGGAGGTGGTGATCAGCGAGTTCTACCGGCTCGCGACTCGACAGCATCTCTCGCCGCTGAGCTTCCTGCCGCGCACGTTCTACACGTACGAGATCAGCCTGGAGGTGCTGTTGGATCTGCGGAGCGTCGAGGCCCAGAACGCCGTTTCACTCGCCAGCGATGATCTCGCGAGCGACGAGCTCGAAACGTGCCAGGCGGTCGGCCAGGCCGCCCACGCGTGCGATCGTGAGGGAATCATCGTGCCCGGCGCGGCCGGGAATGGTGATGTCCTGGCGGTTTTCATCGCTCGGCTTCGGCCTGCATCGGTTGTTCGCGATGTCGCGGCGGAGTTGTGGGAGCAAGTCCCGTCTCCATAGCCACCTCGACGGGCTCATGGCTCAGCCGCCTAGTGTTCGCCTGCGGGCGCGCCGGCTGAACGGCGGCTTGCCTCGTAGACCGCCATGGTCTCGGCCTTGATCGTGTCGAGGAGCTTGACGCGAAGCCGGCAGTAGTCGCGGCCGACGCGGGCGCGGTCCGCGGTCCGCGCGATGCTCGCGCGGCCCTGGTCGTCGGCGACCATATAGGTCAGCACGCGACTGGTCCCTTCGGCGATCCACTTCAGGTGAAGCCCAAAGATCGCGTTGAGGCGGGCGCGCGACTGAAAGGCGCTACCACGAACCCCGGGGCGAGATGCTCGCCGAACGTTGGCACGGTGTAGCAACTGTCGCTGATTGTTCTCATCTTCGCTGTCGTGCTGGCGTGGCGCGCCGCCTATGCGCCGGGGTCGCGGCCGCGGTCGACTGACCGGCTGTCGGTGTGGTCGGTGCGGGCGCTGGTGCCGCTCGCTGCGCTGACGA
Source organism: Solirubrobacteraceae bacterium (assembly GCA_049518835.1). Lineage (GTDB taxonomy): Bacteria > Actinomycetota > Thermoleophilia > Solirubrobacterales > Solirubrobacteraceae > Palsa-465. Next base: position 1,215 of record JBEKRJ010000685.1, on the reverse strand, counting down.
TCTTCGCCGGGACCGCCGCGACGGGCGCCGGCCCGCATTCGGGTGGCGTGTCGTGGGCCAGCATGTGCATCGGCTGCATTTCAAGGGCGCCGATACGCTGCAGTGGCTGGTCCACCGCCATGCGACGGTCGCGGCGCTGTTCGGGGTTGCGGTGATCGGTGTCTGGCTGTTGCGCCGCCGGCGCGGCGCGTCGCAGGACGCGCTCGAGCCGCTGACCGTGCTCGGCGTGCTGGTCGCCGCGCAGGGCCTGGTCGGGAGCGTCCAGTATGAGCTCAAGCTGCCCGGCGACATGGTCTGGGTCCACGTCGTGCTGGCGACGCTGGCGTGGCTGGCGGTGCTGTGGGCGGTCGCGATCGAGGGGCGGCTGGTCCCGCGCACCGCTGCGGTCCCGGTGGCCGAGCCGAGCGCAGAGGCGCGTGAGCTCGAGCCGGCCGGGCGGAGCTCCCAGGAGCGCGGCAGGGCTTGGCTTGGCCGCTGGGCAGAGCTGGCGCGATCGGGGTGATGCCACCCAGGCAGGACCCGCTGCAAGGCATCGAGATTGCGGTTCCGAGCCCGCCGTCGCCCTCGCTACGATCGTGCGCAGATGACGCTCGAACGCCCGCCCGCGCCACACGCCACGATGCGCAGCATCATCATGCTCACGGCGCTTGACTCCGAGGCCGACGCGGTCCTGGGCCTGGAGGCCGGCGCCGATGACTATGTGACCAAGCCGTTTGGGCTGGCGGAGTTGCGCAGCCGGATCCGGGCCCCGATTGCCAGAACCGGAGAACGGTCCAACGACCGCTGCCGCTACGTCCGGCGTAGGCAAGAGTCTGTGCCCGGCGGTGCGCGGACGACCGGATCTCGTCCCAGGCGACAGCGCCGAGCTCGATCATCAGCAGTTCTGCTTCGAGCCCATCGTTTGCAAGAAGTCTGCAAGCACTCGGGCTCCTGAGTTTGGCGACGAGCGGGGCTGCCGTTGGGATCGAGGGCCTGTCCTGAATTCGTGTCGGCGCGGGTACTCCGACTCCGAGTCCAGGACGCAAGTGCGCTGCGGACTGGTCATCCACCGGGACGCGCTGAGGTGAGGTCCGTCGTGCGACGTTCCTGGCTGCGTGGTCCTGGTCGCTGATCTGGGCGCGAGCCGACTAGCTAACGTAGCTAGCTAGTAAGGAATGGGCGCTGGTGTGCGTCGGATCGAGGGGCGGCGCTGGCTGGTGGTCGCCGTGCAGCACG
>JBEKRJ010000684.1:0-3398 GCA_049518835.1 Solirubrobacteraceae bacterium | reverse complement strand
GCCACTCGTCAAATTCCCGCACTAATTCTGACGCGAGCGCTGACTCGGAGGAACTCAACGTGTCGCCGCAGCCGCGGGCAAATGTCCGAAAGTCCCAGAAGCGGGATCGGGGCACGATCGTTTACCTAGTATGACCTTCGGCAACACGCGAATCGAGGTGCGATGAGCAGCCCTTGTCCACAGCTCCGGAGCGCGCCCCGCATTGGTGTCGCCTTTCCCGGAGATCCGATCCACGCCAGCACCTGGTCCGGAACGCCGTCAGGCGTGATGCGCGGTCTCAGAGAGGCCGGTGCCGAGGCGGTCGCGATTCGCGTCCAGCCGGCGTCCGGTGTGGTTCGCTCGGCGGCGCTGAACGTGATCGGAGCCACCTATCTCCGCCCGGGTCGAGACGTCAGGGCGATCGTCAAGCGGGCGCGCGCTGCGGCCCGAGCGTCACCCGCGCTCACGGCTGTCGAAAGCTGGGCGGCACCCCGAGCACTGAGACGCGCGGGGCAACTCGACGGCATCGTCCAGATCGGAACTGGCTACAAGCTGATGACCCACGTCCCCGTAGCGACCTTTGAGGACATGACGGTCCTTCAGGTGAACACGCATCCGTACCTCGGATGGGATCTGCTGTCGAAGCGTGCCTTCGACAGAAGGGTCGCAACTCAACGCCGATCATATGAGCGGGCGGTTGCCTGCTGCCTGACCAGTCGATGGGCGGCCGAATCGGTCATCCGCGATTACGACGTCGCGCCGGAGAAGGTGCATGTCGTCGGGGTCGGGCGCAATCACGATGCGCCGGACGTTGGGAAACGCGACTGGACGGAGCCTCGATTTCTATTCGTGGGGATGGACTGGGCGCGTAAGAACGGCGATGGAGTCGTGCGCGCGTTCACTCGGCTGCGCCAGGAAGTGCCGGCTGCGCGCCTGGATGTCGTCGGCGGTCATCCGCCGCTCGACACGGCAGGCATTCGTGGCCACGGTGTCTTGCGCCTTGATGTCCGCGACGAGCATAATCGCCTCGAGCTACTGCTCAGCGAGGCGACCTGCTTCGTCATGCCGTCGCACGCGGAGGCGTCGGCCATCGCGTATGTCGAGGCCGCCGCGGCAGGTCTCCCCAGCATTGGGACCAGCGCCGGCGGCTCCGACTTCCTGATCGGCGATGGCGGGGTGGTGGTCGACCCAACGGACGACAGGGCTCTGTTGGACGCCATGCGGCACCTGTCTAAGCCCGACACCGCCGCACGGATGGGCGCAGCCGCAAAGCGACGCTCGGAGATGTTCACCTGGACCGCAGTGGGCCAGCGGCTGCTACGTGCGGTCCAGGGAGCACCCGCTCAACCGTTTGACGCGCCACCCAGCTTCGCTTAGCGTTCACCGTTGCTTCTTCGCGATGCCCGTCGCCACGAGAGCTGAATGCGTGAATCAGGCGCGAACCCGCGTGCATGCCCAGCGTCGTGCGTATGACTGACACCAAGCGCACGAGCCTGCGCGCGCTCGTCCGCCTGGGCGCATTGTGGAGCATGCTCGATGTCGTCGTCAACCGGACAAGCAGCTTCCTGCTGGGCATCGTCGTCGCACGATTGCTGCATCCTGCTGATTTCGGCGTTTACGCCGTCGCGCTGGTCGTTCATGCGGTCCTGATCAACGTCAGCGATCTTGGAGTCGGGGCGATCATCGTGCGCGATGACGACGCCTCGATGCGAGCGTCGGGTCCGACTGTCACCACGATTGCGCTGGTAAACAGCGTCGCGCTCGGCCTTCTGATGGCGCTCCTTGCTCCGGTCCTTGCGGAGCTCCTCGGTGCTCCCCGCGCGACGGCGGCGATTCGCGTGATGGCGATCACGGTGCCGCTCGGTGGGATCACCGCAGTGCCAGGCGGCCTGCTGCGACGCGAATTCAAGATGAAAACGATGTTCGTCGCCGACAGCGCCAATAACGTGGCTTCCGGAATCGCCGTGATCGCATTGGCGCTGGCAGGCGCCGGACCGCTGGCTCTCGCTTGGTCGTTCGTCGCAGGCCAATTGTTGACGGCGATCATCTTGGTCGCCAAGTCTCCGATCTGGTTCTGGCCGGGATGGAATCGCCGAGAAATGCGTCGCGTGCTCGGCTTCACGATGCCGATGGTCGGGGCGAACGTGCTCGGCTTCACGACTCAGAACGTCGATTACGTGATCGTCGGCAGGCTCATGGGGTCGGTGTCACTGGGCCTCTACCTGCTCGCTTTCAACATGTCAAGTTGGCCGCAGACAGTGCTCGGATACGTGATCAAGAGCGTTTCGCTTCCTGCCTTCGCGCGGCTGAAGGAGGGCAGTGGATCGATGGCGGCGCATTTCTGCCGCGCGCTGAGGTCGATCGTCCGGGTCACGTTCCCGGTCTGCCTGATTCTTGGAGCGCTCGCACATCCGTTGGTCCTGCTGGTCTACGGCTCGCGGTGGGAAGGAGCTTCCGAAGCGCTCGTGGGGCTGGTGGTGCTAGGCGCCGCGCGCACACTTGTAGAGCTCTTCTACGACTTCCTGGCGGCGATGGGACGCAACAAAGCGGTCTTGGTGGTGCAGCTTGTGTGGCTGCCGGCGCTGGCCTGCTCGTTGCTGCTCCTCGTCCGCTCGTTCGGCATAGCCGGCGCCGGAGTCGCGCAGGCCGCTGTGTCGGCACTGCTCGTCGTCCCACTGTTGGTCCTGTGCGTCGATCGAGCGAGCGTCCCCTGGCGAGACGTGGTGCGAGCGCTGCTGCCGACCTTCTCGTGGGCGCTCGCAACGGGGGCGCTCGGCTGGTACGTGGCCTCCCTGATCCAGACTCCCGTGCTCGCGTGCATGGCGGGCGGTGCAAGCAGCCTGGCGATCTACGTGCTGCCGTATCTGACGGAGGTGCGACGGGCGCTCACCACCGAACGCGACCGCCGGCTGACCAAGCGAACAGCGCTCGCCGAATCCCCGACGTAGTGCCGTGGGGGCCAACAGCCGCCCAGCGCGGCGGCGTAGGTCGCCGAGGCGGGTGTCCGTCTGGCGGCTCGCCAGTGCTTCACCCGGCGGCTCGACGGTCGGCCCAGGGTCGTTAAACAGGGTCGTGCTCTACACGAGAAGTTCGTGTAGAGCACGACAAGTAGACCGTCCGGCGGCGCGGCACCGCTGGCAGTTATCCTCCGGCGGCGAGCATCGCCAGATTGAACCGGATCGCAAGCGCCAGAAAGCGCCTACCACCTTTTCACTGATACGACTCGTTCAGTGCGGTCTCGTTGTCCCACATGTTGCCCGTCCACGTGCACGACGAGGTCGGTGCGCACATGCTCGGGTACCAGCCGTACACCGGGCCGGCGTAGCCGCACTCCCCGTTGCTTCCCTTCTGGAACACATTGTCGCTCCAGCTGATGTTGGCCAGCGGGTTGTAGTAGGTCGAGGAATCCGGACCTGGGT
>JBEKRJ010000683.1:0-3402 GCA_049518835.1 Solirubrobacteraceae bacterium | reverse complement strand
GCTGCGTTCGCGCGCCCGCGCGGAAAACGAAAAAGGACTGTTCATAACCCTGCGGGTTATGAACAGTTGAAACAGCAACGACGACTACTACGACGGCTCGAATCGGGGGGTGTTGCGATCACTGTGAGAACCCAAGGTATACCCAACGCCGAGCTTTGGCGCCCTTCCCCTCAGCTCCTGCGACGATCGCCGCCAGCGCAGGCGAAACCAGCCGAAAATCGCCGTCAGACCGCCGGCCGCGTCCCCGATCACCACCAATTCCGGGGATTCACCCCCCCTCTACGCGAGCCGCACCCAATCGATATTACTAGAACCGCCAAGCTCGCCACCCGCGGCGTGCCGGTCATGCTGTCGACAGCGCTCCTCACCGGCCTGTTGGCCGTGACCGGTGTACCATCGGCAAGCGCCTACACAGGACCGCTGACTGGCGCAGCGTCCCAGCGTCCCCTTCCCACACCCAGACCGCAAGCACGAGCGCCACCCTCGCCCGGCACTGCGTCATGGATCTGAGCTCCCAGGGTGGCCCGACGTGCTATACGTCCTTCCGCGCCGCGATCGCAGCTGCGACCGATGGCCGTGTCACCGACGCCCCGAACAACGTCGCGACTGCGATGGCGAGCCGACGGCTCGCCGCCGAGCTCAATCAGACGCCGAGCGGCGACTCGATCAGCGGCACCACGCCCATGAAGACAAACCAGACATCGCCCACCTCGAGTGACTCGGCGACATCTGCGCTTCGAGTCGCTCAGACCGCGTCGTCCTCGTCGTATGTCCTCGGCATCGAGTATGTGGATGCCAATTGGCAGGGCTCGACGTTCACGTGGACGGGCAACCACACCTGCGCTTCCACGCTGTCCGACATCGACTATTACGTGCCGTCGTTGGTGCCCTACGGCTGGAATGACGTCATCTCGTCATTCGACTCGTATTCAAACTGCTGGACGAAACTGTTCGAGAACGCCAACTTCACGGGCGCCACCTACGGCTTTGCCGACTCGACGTCCTACGTCGGCGACGCAATGAACGACCGAGCAAGCTCAATCCAGTTCAGCTAAACGTCTAACGGTCACGAGGAAGGCCACAGCGCCTTCCCCGCCGCCGCGCAATGCCCGTCGCGAGTCGTCGCGAATGTCATAGCACGCGCCCGACGTCCCCAGCCTCGACAACAAGCGTTTGTATCACTGAACGGTGCGGGTCCCATCGTCAACCGACAGACGAGTTCGTAGCCCGGCGATCGCTTTCTCGCCGCCGCGTAACCCGACGAAGCGGTGCTTCGCGCGCGGTCCGCGGGCGTTGGGGGCGTCGCGTCCCCCGGCCGGGAAGGATCCGGGACGCGGTGGAGTCCTCGGTGAACGCAACGAGTTCACCCGCGAGAATCAGGAGCACCAATTGAAGAAGCTGGCCATCCTCATCGCCTTGGCGCTGGCCGCCGCAGTCTCGACCGCACCGACCGCGTTTGCCGCAAGTGGCTGGACAGCGGTGAGCGTCCCGTCGACCGGGAACAACGTATCGCTGCTGGGGGCATCTGCCCGCACTAACACCGACGCGTGGGCGGTCGGCCAGCAGTTCGTGGCGGCCGGGCAGCCACAAGCTCCGGCGGTCGCCTATCACTGGACCGGAACGGCGTGGTCGCTAACGCCGACGCCGAACCTCGGCGAGTACGGTGCGCTTGACGCCGTCAGCGCGAGCAGCGCGAGCGACGCATGGGCGGTCGGGTTCACGATGATCCGCCGTCACGATTACGGCACGCTGATCGAGCACTGGAACGGATCGGCGTGGTCAGCGAGCTCCGTCGACGCGATCACCGGCTTCGCAGCACGGCTGACCGCCGTCGTCGCCCTGAGCCCCACCAACGCGTGGGCGGTCGGCGAAGGCAGCTCAGGCGGGCTGGCCGAGCACTGGAACGGCACCACATGGAGCGTCGTGACCCTCCCCGACCCCAACTTCACCCCCTCCACCGGCAACGCGATCTCGGCCGACTCGCCCACCGACATCTGGCTCGTGGGCAGCACGCTCAACGCCGCCACCGCAACGATCGTCCCCGAGACGCTGCACTACAACGGGACAACCTGGACCGTTGTGCCAGTCACGAAACCCAACGAGACTAGCTCCACACTCAACGCCGTGAGCGCCATCTCCGCGAACAACGTGTGGGCGGTAGGAGAGGATATCGGCGCCGGGACAGCCATCGGCGGCAGCACGCTGATCGAGCACTACAACGGCACCGCGTGGAGCATCGTGCCCAGTCCCACGCCCGGCGCGTACCCCTCACTCAGCGGCGTCGCAGGCCGCTCGGCCAGCGACGCGTACGCCGTCGGGACCAACCTGCCCAGCATCAACGGCGGCCCGGAGCAGGCGATGATCCTGCGCTGGAACGGCAGCTCCTGGTCGGTCGATAGCAGCGGCGCCTTCGGCGGCTCGCTCTTTGCCGCCGCCACCTTCCCCGGCGCAGTGAACGAGTGGGCAGTGGGGGTCAGCAGCGCCAACCAAGGACTGGTCCTCAGCCACGGCTGATCAACCAGCCGGCCATCCGGCGAAGGTCCCGGTCTGACACACCGGGACCTTCGCCGCCCTCATGCTGCTGGTGACGGTCGCCAGAACCTCGCGCTCGGGCGACCGTCGCCCGGCCGGCTCCTGACTACCGGCCGCGCCCGACCACGCCGCCGCCCGGTCCCCCTCGCACCCGCGTCGCTTCGACCAATCCCGTGATCCGCGAAGGCAGCCGCACACGCCGCGGCGCGGGCACAATGATGGCGCCCACCGCCGACGAGTTGACCGCCCCCGGATGTGGTGTTTCCTTGTGGGCGGCCGTCGCATCCGCATCAGCCTTCGTTGTGCGGGCGGGCATGGGCGTGGATTGTGCGTCAACCCCCGGACGGACCGGCTTCCATCGGAGCCTCCTTGCTGACCGTGTTGCCGATGCCTCCTGGGGGCTCCGCGTCGATCTTTGACAGCCGGGACCGTGGTGTCCGGTTATTCCTTGTTTTCCGGACGGGTTCCTCTGGGCCTGGTGAAACACTTGCGACGTGTCGCTTCAGGACCCTGGCTGGGCCCAGGCGTTCACCAACGCGAAGTAAGCGAACCACTTAGCGTTGCTTTTCTGCTCCGTTCCTACCTGGGGGCCCTCGCTGCACAGCAGTGTCGCCGCAGCCGCCCCTCTCGCCTCCAGTGCAGCGGCCAGCCGCATGTGTGACGCGGACCAAGAGCGAGCGATCAGCGAGCAAGGGTCCTCCTACATGAACCCTCGCTCGCGCGTCGCAATCGGTGGCTTACAGCCTAATGGACGTTCGCGGCAGCCGGGCCCTTCGGACCCCGCTCGGCGTCGTAGCTCACCTTCGCGCCCTCAGCCAACGACTTGAAGCCGTTGCCTTGGATCGCGCTGTGATGCACGAACAGATCCTT
>JBEKRJ010000682.1:0-3403 GCA_049518835.1 Solirubrobacteraceae bacterium | reverse complement strand
CGGCATCACCCTGACCGGTGGTGGTGTGGTGCTAGCCGACGGCATCACATTCACCGACGGTGTGGTCGCGCCGTGGCGCGCGCCGAGGGCGCGGCGGAGCTTGTCGGCGTTGCCGAGCAGGTCGTCGAGGCGGGTCTGGATCGTGCATGGCGTTGGCGGGTCCTTGCGTTTGGCGGTGCGGTTGGTCGTAGCGAGCCGGCGAAGGCGCTCGGCGTGCTGCGAGAAGGGTTCTGACGTGACATGCGAGGACCATGATCCCCGCCGGCTCTCCCCCGCTCCGCAGGGCTCTGAGCGCGCCGGCCTGAAGAGAGCCGAGATTCGGCCGGTGGTCGTTTGTTCGCCAATGCCCTCGTCGCCTCGTCGTAGAAGGTCACGGGGTGTCGCGAGAGTTGGGGAGGGTTCCTGCGTGACGCACGGAATCTTGCGTTTGTGGTGGATGCAAGCCCAGATGCGGTGCGGCCGAGCTATGAGGAGCTGGCCGGGCTGGTCGTTGAGTTGAGGGCCGAGAACGCGGCGTTGCGCGAGCGGATCGAGGAGCTTGAGCGCAGGGTCAACCGCGATTCGGGGAACAGCAGCATGCCGTCCTCGTCGGATTCGCCGAAGTCGCGGGCGGAGCGTCGGCGCTTGGCACGGGAGGCGTATAAGCGCTCGATGCGCAGGTCCGGCGGTCAGCCCGGTCACGAGGGCAAGAGCAGGAAGCTGGTCTGCCCGGAGCGGGTCGATAAGCGCTTTGAGCATGTTCCGGACTGGTGCGGTTGCGGGCACGAGTTTGATGGCAGCGAGGAGCGGGTCGGGGATCCTGTCGTGCATCAGCAGTACGAGTTGCCGGTGATCGTCCCGTTGGTGTTTGAGCAGGTCAGGCTGAGGTTGCGCTGCCCGGCGTGTCAGCGCGCGACGCTCGCTTGGCTCTCGGCGGGTGCTGGCTCTGGGTTCGGGCCGCGGCTGGATGCGCATATCGCGATGCTCGCCGGCGTGTTTCGGCTCTCGCGCGATCAGGTCCGCCAGGTCGTGGTGGAGGTGTTCGGGATCCCGGCGAGCAAGGGGTCTGTCGATAGCGCGATTATGCGGATGAGCGCTGTGCTCGCCGACCCGTGGGCTGAGCTGCGCGAGGCGATCCGCCGGGCGCGGGTCGTTCATGCCGATGAGACGACGTGGCGCCTGGCCGGAGCGCAGCAGTGGCTGTGGGTCGCGGCCTCGGCGCTGGTCGCGTGCTTTCGGATCGACCCAGCACGATCCCAGGCCGCGGCCAAGGAGCTGCTCGGCGAGGAGTTCGGGGGGTTCGTCGTGTCCGATCGCTACGCCGGCTATCACTTCCTCGATGTCCTGCAACAGCAACTTTGCTGGTGTCACGTGATCCGCCAGCTGGTCGAGGTCTCCCAGCGCTCGGGCGCGACCGGCCGCCGCGGCGTGCAGCTCGTCAAGCTCGCCAGGGAGGTGATCGCCGCCCACCACGAGTACCTGACCGACGGCCACGACCCCGACTGGCTCACCGCCAAGCTCGCGCCGCTGCGCGCCGAGATCAAAGTGCTGCTCGAGGCGTGCGCCGCCGGCCACCACACCCGGACGGCGAACTTCGCCGCCGGGCTGCTCGAGGAATACGAGGCGCTATGGACATTCTGTGACGTTCCCGACCTACAGATCGATCCGACGAACAACGTCGCGGAGCGCGCCGTCCGTCACGCCGTCCTTGCACGCCGAATCCAAGGCGGCACCCAGTCTGACCACGGCAGCCGCTGGATCGAACGGATCCAATCGGTTCGCGAAACCTGCCGCCTCCAGAACCGACCCGTCCTCACCTACCTGCAGAACGTCGCGACTGCCGCCCACCACCGGCTCCCGATCCCCTCGCTCGTCCCAACATAAAGTCACGCAGGAACCCCAGCCATCACGCCGACACCCCGTGAACGGCAACGGATGCGCCAGGGCGCGAGGAGATCGCTCGTCGCATGGAATGGACCCGCGATCACCGATCCGTCGCGCAGCGACAGCGCGGCCCGCAAGGCGCCGTCGACCTCGGCGACAACCGTCGGCGTGGGTTCAGTCACGCCCGGTGCTCTCGTTCGCGTGAACATTGGCCCCGTTGGCGACGAGCGGCTCAATCCGCTCGAGGAGGTCTGACAGGATCCGCGCCGTCGCGCCCCAGATCAGATGGTCGCCGACGAGATACGTGTCGGTTCGAATTGGCAGCCCGCGGCGGACCAGCCGCCGCCGCCCATAGCCGGCCACCAGCGCCGGGAGCGCAAGCTCGATCACGGCGGCGACCTCGCGTGGGCTGACCGTCCACGTGCGTCCCGGCTCGATCAGGCCGACGAACGGGTAGACCGCGAAGCCGGTGGCGATCGTCGGGGTCGGCTGCAGCGCCCCGACGATCTCGACTGCGTCCGGTGGCAAGCCGATCTCCTCCTGCGCCTCGCGCAGCGCTGTGGCCCTAAGATCGTCCTCGCCCTCGTCGTAGCGACCGCCGGGAAACGAGATCTCACCCGGATGGCGGCGCAGGTCGTCGCGCCGCTTGGTGAAGACCACGTTCAGCTCGCCGTCCTCGACGTACAGCGGGACGAGGACGCCGGCATTCGTACGCCCGAGCACCTCGAGCGTCAGTGCATCATCAGGCGCCAACAACACGCGTCGCAAGTCATCTCGGAGAGCTTCCAGCTGCAATGGCATCGTCCGACTATATTGGCGCTGCGATGGACGCACTCGTGATCGTGGACGTCCAAAACGACTTCTGCCCCGGTGGCGCGCTCGCGGTGCCCGACGGTGACGCTGTCGTGGGGCGCGTCAACGACCTGGCCAAGCGCGCCTCAATTGTCATCGCCACACGTGATTGGCACCCGCCCGATCACGGCTCGTTCGCCGCACAAGGCGGGCCATGGCCCGTGCACTGCGTGCGCGACACGCCCGGCGCGCAACTGCACGCGGGGGTCGAGACGAGCCTGATCGACGCCATCGTCGACAAGGGCCAGGCGCGCGACAGCGACGGTTACTCAGGGTTCGAAGGCACCGCGCTCGAGTCGATCTTGCGCGAGCGCGACGTCGACACGGTCCATGTCGCGGGCCTCGCGCTGGACTACTGCGTCAAGGCGACGGCGCTCGCCGCGCGGGCTGCGGGGTTCGAGGTCGTCGTGCACCGCGACGCCACGCGTGCGGTCGAGGTTGTCCCCGGCGACGGCGAGCGGGCCGTCGCGCAGCTACGCGCCGCGGGCGTCAAGATCGCTGACGCATAACAACGCCGTCCCCGGCGGCGACGGGGCCGTCGGCACGGTCCCTCAGCGGGTCGCCGGCTCGATCAGCTCGACGCTCTCGCTGAACATCACTTCGCCGTCGAGCGTGCGATGGATTGGGCACTTCGCCGCGATCACGCTGAGACGTTCGACCTGCTCCTCGGTACAGGTGCTGGGCAGGC
>JBEKRJ010000681.1:0-3404 GCA_049518835.1 Solirubrobacteraceae bacterium | reverse complement strand
GACCAACACTGACACTGACAATCACGCGCCGTGGAACAAACCGGACACCGTGTACTTCTACGGCGGCCCATTGTCGAACTTCGCGCCCACCCCTGGGCTGCGCCTGCCGTACGGCTATCACCGCCACGTGGAACGCGACCGGGTGCCGGCCAGGACCGTCGAGCACTGGTTTCAAGCATGCAAGACGACCTCGCGCCGCGCGTTCGACAACATACTCGCGTGCCCCACGCCCGCGGCGGCCAAGCAAGCCGGCCGGCAGACGGAGCTGCGCCCCGACTGGGAGGACGTGAAGCTCGAGGTGATGTTCTGCGCGCTGCGCGGCAAGAACGCACTCGAGCCGTACCGCTCCGGGCTGCTGCTGACCCACCCCCGGCCGCTGGCGGAGGACTCCCCCACCGACTTCGTGTGGGGTGCCGCGACGCGATCGGCGCCTACGACGGGCGCAACCTGCTCGGGCTGGCGCTCATGCACGTGCGCCGCGAGCTGATCGCCGACGTCCGCGCCTGAGCGCGCTGACCTCACCGCGCTGATAGCTGCTGCTCACAGGCCCGGTTTGCGCTGTTGGCCGACCGCGGGCGCGTGATCGACCGCGCGCCGGCGACTGTCTGCTGAAAAAAGGAGAACCATTGACTGACTCACCCCCGGCCGCTGGCATGTCGCCGGCGGCCGGCGCTTTCACATATTCGGGGCGCTCGCTCAGCCTGCCCGGATCGGGTGACACGCACAGTGTCGAGCGCGAGCGGCTGATCGCCCGGGCGCGCGACACCGACGCCGCACGCCAGTTGCAGCGCTGCTTTCCCCGCTGGCTAAAGCTAAACGCGTTCGAGCACCTGAGCTGGCCGGCGCTGGTGCGCCTGACCGCCAATCAGCCGGTCGACCCAAACGAGCCTGATGCGTGGCAAAGCCGCGACGCGCACGCCAAGGCGGTGCTGCGCCGCCACGGCTACACCCACCTGAACGTCAAGCGGCTCACACTAGCCGCGCTCAACAGCCTGATCGAACGGCAGGGCCAGGCGGACCGCGACGCCGGCGTTGACTGGAGCACGATCACCAACCCCGCCGGCCGGCTCGACGAGCGGCTGCGCCGCGCGCACGCCAACCTGCCGCTCGACCTTACAGACCCCGCCGTCTACGTGCACCGCGACGATCAGCGCCGCGCCGTCGCCGGGCGGCTCGGGGTCCCGGGCGGGCAGGCTGACGATCTCTCCCGCTGGACGCTCACGCACCCCGACCAGTTCGACGCCGGGGATCTGCGCTGCTGGCGGATCGGCTCGGACTCATGGCTTGCGCTGGCTGACGAGCAGCTCGAGCCCGTCGGGATCGTACAGCGGCCGGTGGGACTGTTCGTGATGCCCGCGCTGCAAAACGATGGCTGGCAGCTTTTGCCGGTGCTCTCGCTGGACATGATCCGGCTCGTGACCCGGCTCGGCGGCCGGCTGGACCGCAGCCTCTGCGCGGCCACGCTTGCGGCGGATGCCGTGGGCGCGCTGCTCGAGCGCGTCAGCGTGCAGACGCTGCACGCCGGACCGAAGGAGTGCCTTGACTGCGCCGGGCAGCTGGCGCAGGAGCTTTCCCGCGAGCTGGGCCATCACGTCAGCCCGGGCATACCCGTGGACAAGCGCGAGCGGTGGGGGCGGCTGCTCGTCTCACGACAGGGCTACCGGGGCGCAGACGGCACGATCGTCGCCGAGCTGCGGCTGCGGGCGGTCACGTTCCCCGTCCGCGGCTTCGGCCGGCGGCTGCTGGACGCCCAGCGCATCCCAGCCGCAGGCAAGCTTTTCGGCGAACGCGACTACCAGCAGCCCAGCGCCGTGATGGACCTCGGCGAAGCGATCCAGGCGGCGGTGCAGCGCGGCCTGCCGCTGCTGCTGTCAACCGAAGCCGCCGGACACCTGAAAGACAGCGTGCGTGTCGGGCGGATGAAAGGCCGGCCGGGGATGGTGACGATCACCAGCTCCGACGGCGTGTCCGCCAGCACCCGCCGCCTCGCGGCCGAGCAAGCCGTTGCGACCTTACGCAAGCTCAAGCGCGAAGGCCCGCGGGTCACGCTCGACGCCGGCGCCCGGCAGCTGATACGCATGACCCTCGCCCGGCCGCTCGAGGACGACCCGGTGCTGCTCGGCCGCCAACAGCAGATCGCCGCGCTCAAAGTGGTCGGCTCCGGCGTCGACGCATCTCAAACGGGCGCGGGGAAGACAATCACCTCGGCGCGAGCCATCGCTCACCGCGCCACAACGCAGCCCCGGTTTCGTGGGCTGCTGATCGCCGAAGGCCGGCTCCTGGGCCAGTGGCGCGAGGAGCTGACACGCGGCGCCCCCGGACGCGGGCTGCCGCCGCTGGCGCCGAACTTCGAGATTCTGATGCTCGACGAGCGCCGCCAGGTCGCCAGGCAGATCCGCGCGTTCGACCGCGAGCTAGCCGACCGGCCGGGGCTGGTGCTCGCCGCGAACGGGATTCTCGACCGCTACCCGGCCGACCTGCAGGCGATCCAATGGCACCTGCTGGTGGCCGACGAGGCGCTGCGCTACGCCAACCCGGCGACCGAGGCGCACCAGGCGCTCGCGCAGGTGCGCTTCGGCGCCGTCGCAGACTGCTGGCTGCTGACCGCCACGCCGCGCGGCAAGAGCTCCGAGCACCTCGACATCCTCGTCGGGCTGGCGGTCGGCGACCGGGCGATGATCACCGAACGGCTGAACACCCGCGAGGCCGGGGATCTGATGGACGAGCTCAACGCGCACCGCCTGCGTGTCAACTACGGGCCGCACCTGGTCCGCGTGACCCGCAAGGACATGCAGGCATGGATGCCCGACCTGCGCCCGGCCAAGCCGCTCGCGCTCGATCCGGATGTGGCGCTGGGCGAGCTGCTGGACGCGATCCGCGCGGGCGGCCGCGAGGCGTACCGCAGGCTGCTGGAGGCGCTGCGCGAGCTCAAGCGACTGGAGCACGGCACACCGCTGTTTAGGCAGGCGCTGGCCGAGCTGTCGCGCGCGCAGGGGGTGGTGCTCGGCAACGTCGGTGTGTACCTCGACGCGTCGGTGGACCCGGAGACGCTCACCCATTCCAAGGCGGCACTGGCCCAAGCGCTCGTCCGCCAAGGCCTGGTGCACCACGCGATGCGCGGCTGCGGCGACGGGCTGCCGCTGCTGCGCGGCGTGGTCGCGCAAACGCTGGCGGGGATCGCCGGCGAGGAGCAAGTGCTGGTGTTCGCCGAACGCGTGTGGTGCCTGCGCCAGCTCGCCCGCACACTATGCGACCGCCACCATGTGGAGGCGCGCGTCGCCGACGGGCAGGTCGACACCGCGCAGTTCGAGCAGCTCAAAGCCGGGTTCTGCGCCGGCGAGTTCCCCGTCCTGTGCCTGTCGCGGTTCGGCCACGAAGGCCACAACCTCCAAAGCGCTTCGGTC
>JBEKRJ010000680.1:0-3407 GCA_049518835.1 Solirubrobacteraceae bacterium | reverse complement strand
ACGCAGACGTCGCGCTGTATTCGGCGAAGGCCGCCGGCAAGAATCGGGTCGTCGTGTTCGAGTCCGCAACGCATCCGCGCACGTTGCGCGTGCCCGAGGTGTCTGAGGTGTCTGAGGTGTTAGACCCGGCGGCCAAGCACGCCGGCTGAGGCCGGGCCCGGGGGGCGACATCGGGTCGGTCCTGATCGGCGCCACCGGCGACCCGCGCGCCACTTGAGCGCCTGCCCTCGCGCCACTTGCGAGCGTGCGCTCGCGCCAGCAAGATTGGCGCATGAAGATCGACTTGCTGCTCTACGACGGGTTCGACGAGCTCGACGCGATCGGGCCGTATGAGGTGCTTGCCGGGGCCGGCGCCGGGGCCGCGTCGGGCCACTGGGACGTCCGGTTGGCCACCGAGCGCGAGGTCGCGACGATCACGGCCGCGCACGGCACCCGCATCCAGCCGCACGGCGTGCTGTCCGACGCCCCGGACCTGCTGCTCGTGCCCGGCGGCGGCTGGATCGACCGCTCCGCCCACGGCGCCCGCCACGAGGCGCAGCGCGGCGAGCTGCCACGAGCGATCGCTGCCCGGCACGCCGGCGGCGCGAGGCTCGCCTCCGTGTGCACCGGCGCGATGCTGCTCGCGAGCGCGGGACTGCTCGACGGTCGTCCCGCGATCACGCACCACAGCGCGATCGAAGATCTGCGCGCCGCCGGCGCGGTCGTGATCGACGGCGCCCGCGTCGTCGACGACGGCGACATCATCACCTGCGCCGGCGTCACTGCTGGGCTCGACCTCGCGCTGTGGATCGTCGAGCGCGAGCTGGGCAGCAAGGCGGCGCAGGCGGCAGCGCAACTGCTCGAGTACGAGCGCGGCGGCGAGGTCTGGCGCTCGGAAGAGGCGCGTGTCAGATGATCCATGCGCGGCTGCGCCGCGCTCGTCGGGGCCGATTTGCTCCCGCCGGGCATGGCACCGGCACGATCAGGGTAGGATCTGGACTGTGGGCCTGCTCGCGTTCCTGATCATCCTGTTCGTCTTCGGGCTGCTGGTAGGGGCGCTCGCGCGCCTGCTGCTTCCCGGCCCGGACCCGATGGGGATCGGCATGACTGCGCTCGTCGGCCTCTGCGGCACGTTCAGCGCCGGCCTGTTCTCGTGGTATGTGTTGCATCGTCACGGCGCCGGCCTGGTGCTGTCGGTGCTGTTCTCGATGCTCGTCGTGTGGATCTATCGCCGCTCGCGCGGCGGCGGCTATCGCCGCGGCCGGGGCTGAAGCACGCGTAAGCGACGGGCAGGTCGCCGGCGGCTGAGGCAGGGGACATGATCCTGCCCAGCGACGATCTCGGCTCAGGACCGGCAGTGGTGCTGCTGCACGCCGGCGTGGCCGACCGGCGGATGTGGACCGGGCAGCGCGACGTGATCGCGGCAGCCGGCTTCCGCGTGCTCGCGTTCGACCTGCCGGGGTTCGGCGAGGCCAAGCCGCGGGGTGAGCTCGCACCGTGGTCAGACGTGCTCGAGACGATGGACGCGATCGGCGTGCGGCGCGCGGCGCTGGTCGGCAACTCGTTTGGCGGCTCAGTCGCGCTGAGCGTCGCCGTCGTTGCCCCGCAGCGCGTGACGGCGCTGGTGCTCGTGTCGGCACCGCCTCCTGACCTCACGCCTTCGCCGCTGCTGCAGGCTGCGTGGGATGCCGAGGGCTCCGCGCTGCAGCGCGGCGACGTCGCTGCTGCCGTGCGGGCGGTCGTCGACGCGTGGACGCTGCCCGACGCACCGATCGCGATTCGCGAACAGGTCGCGGCGACGCAGCGGCGCGCATTTGAGCTCGAGCTCGCGGCGGGCGACCTGCGCGAAGCCGATGACCCATTGACGGCGGACCCGGGGGCGCTGCGCCGCCTCGGCGTTCGGACCCTGGTCGCCGTCGGCGAGTTGGACATGCCGGACTTCCGCAGCGGCGCCGAGCAGCTCGCGCGCGAGCTTCCCGACGCGCGACAGGTCACGATCTCCGGGGCGGGGCACCTCGCTCCACTCGAGCAGCCGGCGAGCTTCAGCGCGCTAGTGCTCGACTTCCTCGCCGGTCAGGTCAGGTAAGTGCCGGGGCTCGTGACCGCCGGCGCCTGGTGCAGGTCGTTGTGGACTCGCGCGTTGACCAGCAGCCGCAGCTCGCGGCCCGCCAGCGCGTCGACCTGCACGAACCGCAGCCCGGTCGACGCGAGCGAGCGGTGGGCGACCTCCGCGACGCCGACCGACCGAACCTCGGGCCCGACGAGCTCGAACCTCGCCAGATCACCGACCGCCAAGTCCCCGCCGGCGATCAGCATTCCTCCCTCTGACAGATTGAGCACGCGGCGCGCGGCGTAGTGGCACCCGGCGGACAACAGCCGGGCCGATAGATCCTGCGTGTCCGTAGTCCTTGGAAAACGGCGCGAAGACGGCATCGGGAACCTCCGACGATCGAGGAAACTCACCACGACTAATCGGCAGATCCCAGCATCGCTTGAGCGGTAGTCGCGAAAGACGAAAAAGACGCCCAAATAGTCGAGTTTCTCGTCCAGGCCCCGGGTTGGGCGCGCTACGTCGACTCGGTCGGTGAAAGTCGCGGGCCCTGGCGCTCGCACGAGCGCGCGGCGATCAGCGCGCCGCGCGCGAGCGCTTCGCGCGGCGCGGCCCCTGCGGCCAGATGGAAGGCATATGCCCCGTGCAGCACGTCGCCGGCGCCGAGCGTGTCGATCGCGTTCATGACTGGGACGTCGATCTGCACAGGGACGCCGTCCACGCTGGCGCGGATCGGCCCGGCGCCGGCGGTGACGGCCGCGAGCACGGGACGATGTCGCGCCAAGCGACTCAGGATCTGATCCGCCGTCGCGTCCGGCGCCAGCGCGGCCGACGCGATCACGTGGCCGGCGCTGGGCATCAACGCCGGCAGCTGGGGCTTCCAGTTGCCGGGATCGAGCACCACGGGCGCGCCTGAAAACGGCGCCCGCTCGAGGATCGCCGCGACCAACCGCGGATAGTGCGCGTCGAGCGCGACGACGTCCGGGACCGCGAGCTCGAGCTCGCGATCGGGCATCGACACGGCCTGCGAGCCGCCGGCGTTGAGTGACACCACGGTCCGCCGCCCGCGGCCGTCGACCACCACGCTCGAGACCGCGATCGCGCCGCCGCTGCACACGTCGAGCACCTCGACGCCTTGCGCGGCGAGCTCCTCGCCCGCCGCGCGACCGAGCGAATCGGTCCCGAGCGCCGTCAGCAAGCTCGCGCGTCCGCCAAGCGCGACGAAGGCCGCCGCCGCATTGGCGGCCGGGCCGCCTGCCCCGCGCCACGATGACGTTGCCTGGAGCTTCTCGTCCGGCGCGGGGAAACGCTCGACGTAGTGGATCACGTCAAACGTCGTCAGCCCGATGAACAGGCCGGTTGGCGTGTGCGGGCGGCC
>JBEKRJ010000679.1:0-3414 GCA_049518835.1 Solirubrobacteraceae bacterium | reverse complement strand
CTGCGCCGGCTGGATCTGGTCGACGAGCAGATTGCGGCGGTCCGCAAGCCGGGCGTTGGCCGCCAGCGCCAGCCCAATCCCGGCGACCGCCAGCACCAGCAGCAGGCCGATGCTGAACGCCAGCCACTGCCCGACCGCCAGCCCCCGACGCCGCCCCCGCCCCCGCGGACGACGGGAACGACCGGCACGACCGGCACGACCTGCGGCGTCACGAGCGATCTCGCCGGCCACCGACTCGCCCGTCATCGACCGGCCGCGGCGACAGGGCCGACCAGCAGCATCGCGACGTCGTCGCCCAGCTCGCCGCCGTTGAGCTCCCGCGTACGCGTCACCAGGCAGCGCAGCAGCGCGTCCGGGTCGCGCCGCCAGCCGGGATCGCGCGCGACGTAGTCGCCGACCAGCCGCCGTAGCCCCGACTCGCCGAGCCGATCGGCGCCCTCGCCGACGCGGCCCTCGATCACGCCGTCGGTGTACAGCAGGATCGCCCATTGCGCCGGCAGCGAGCAGCTGAGCTGCGGCCAGACGGCGTCGGTGAACATCCCGATCGGCGGGCCGCCGGCGCCGACCGGCAGGCTGGTCACGGAGACGCCGTCGATCAGCAGCGGCGGCGGATGACCCGCCCGCCACAGGCGCAGCGCGCGGCGCCCCGGCGCGATCTCGAGCGCGCACAGCGTCGCGAACGTCCCCGCCACCTGGCGCTCGTGCTCGATCACGCGCTGCAGCGCCGCCAGCACGGACTCGCCGGCGGCCCCCGACAGCACCAGCGCCCGCCATGCGACCCGCAGGCCGGCGCCGAGCGCCGCCTCGTCGGGCCCACGTCCGGCGACGTCGCCGATCATCACCCGCAGGCTGCCGTCGGCCGTCTCGATCGCGTCGAAGAAGTCGCCGCCCAGCAGCCCGCGGCGGCCACCAGGCAGGTAGCGCGACGCGATCCAGATCGACGGGTCGTGCACGATCGGCTTGGGCACCAGTCCGCGCTCGAGCCGGGCGTTCTCGTCGGCCCTGATCTCGGCGACGCGCAGCTGCTGGGCGACCTCCTCGGCCTGCCGGCGGCCGACCGCGTAGCGGATCGCGCGCGCCAGCATGCCGCCGTCGACGTGGCCCTTGACGAGGTAGTCCTGGGCGCCCGCCTGCACGGCGGCCTCGCCGACGGCGGCGTCGTCGTCGCCGGTGAGCACGATCACCGCGGTGGCGGGCGCGGCGGCGCGCACGCGGCGGACCGACTCGAGCCCGGTGGCATCCGGCAGCCCGAGGTCGAGCAGCACGCACTGGATGTCGCCGGGCAGCTCGCCGACCGCCTCGCGCAGCGTCCGCCCGCGCACCAGTCGCGCGCCAAACGAGCTCCCGTCGAGCAGCTCCTGCACCAGCAGCGCGTCGCCGTCGTCGTCCTCGATCAGCAGCACGCCGATCTGGTCGGGCTTGGCGTCAATCATCGTCCCCACCCATCCTATGGCCGGCGCTCCGCCCCGACGCCAAGCCCCGCCGCAACGTCGCCCCGCGGGGCGAGCACTCAGAACGTCGGCTGGTACTCGCCGAACACGTCGCGCATCGCGCCGCACACCTCGCCCAGCGTGCAGCGATCCTTCAACGCGGACCGCAGCACCGGCAGCAGATTCTCGCTGGCGCTCGAGGCCGCGCGGATCTCCTCGAGCCGGCGGGTCACCAGCGCGGCGTCGCGATCGGCCTTGAACGCCTTCAGCCGCGCCACCTGCTCGCGCTCTGACTCGGGATCGACGCGCAGGATGTCGGGCACCTCGGGCGTGTCCTCGACGAACTTGTTGACGCCGACGACGATGTCCTGGGCGAGCCGGTAGCGCTCGTGGTAGCCGAACGCGGACTCCTCGATCTCGGCCTTCATGAAGTCGATCGCCCGGACCGAGCCGCCGAGCTCGTCGATCTTCGCGATCAGCTCCGTCGCCCGCGTCTCGATCTCGTCGGTCAGCGCCTCGACGAAGTAGGACCCGGCGAACGGATCGACCGAGTCCGCCGCGCCCGACTCGTGGCCGATGATTTGCTGCGTGCGCAGCGCGATCTTGGCCGCGCGCTCGGTCGGCAACGCCAGCGCCTCGTCGAAGCCGTTGGTGTGCAGCGACTGCGTGCCGCCACAGACGGCCGCGAACCCCTGCAGCGCGACCCGCACGATGTTGTTCTCGGGCTGCTGGGCGGTCAGCGTCACGCCGCCGGTCTGGGTGTGGAAGCGCAGCCGCCAGGAGCGCTCGTCCTGGGCGCCGTAGCGCTCACGCATGATCGCGGCCCACATCCGCCGCGCCGCGCGGAACTTCGCGACCTCTTGGAAGACGTTGTTGTGGCCGTTGAAGAAGAACGCCAGCCGCGGCGCGAACTTGTCGACCTCGAGCCCCGCGTCGATCGCGGCTTTCACGTACGCGATCCCGTTGGCGAGCGTGAACGCGACCTCCTGAACCGCCGAGCAACCCTTCTCGCGGAAGTGGTAGCCGCTGATCGAGATCGTGTTCCACTTCGGGATCCGCTCGTTGCAGTACGCGAACAGGTCGGTCGTCAACCGGATCGCACCCTCGGGCGGGTAGATGAAGTTGCCGCGGGCGATGTACTCCTTGAGGATGTCGTTCTGGGTCGTCCCGCGTAACTCGGCGGCGGGCACGCCCTGCTCCTCGCCGACCAGTTCGTACAGCAGCAGCAGCACGGCCGCGGGCGCGTTGATCGTCATCGACGTCGACACCTGGTGCAGCGGGATCTGATCGAACGCCATCCGCATGTCCGCGATCGAGTCGATCGCGACCCCGGTGCGCCCGACCTCGCCGAGGCAGCGCGGATCGTCGGAGTCCAGCCCGAGCTGGGTCGGCAGGTCGAATGCCATCGAGAGCCCCGTCGAGCCCTTCGACAGCAGGTAGCGGTACCGCTCGTTTGACTCCCTCGCGCTCGCGTAGCCGGCGTACTGGCGCATCGTCCACAGCTGGCCGCGGTACATGTCGGGGTGCACGCCGCGCGTGTAGGGATACTCGCCCGGCTCGCCCAGTCGCCCGGACAGGCCGCCGGGCAGGTCCTCCTCGGTGTAAAGCCCTTTGACCTCGATTCCGGAGTCGGTGAATCGTCGGGGGTCGTCGGGCCCGACGATCGGGGCGATCGTCCGGTTCTCGTCGGTGGTGGCCATCGTCCTTGAGCTTACCTCCGCGAGCACCGTTCAAGCACGAAGCACCACCGCCCCCAGCGGCTCAACTCAACACCTTCGACAGGAACGCCCGCGTGCGTTCGTGGCGCGGGGAGCCGAGCACGGCGTCGGGACGGCCGGCCTCGACCACCACCCCCTCGTCCATGAACACGACCGTGTCGGCCACCTCGCGCGCGAACCCCATCTCGTGCGTGACGACGATCATCGTCATCCCGTCGTGCGCGAGCCCGCGCATCACGTCGAGCACCTCGCCGACGAGCTCGGGG
>JBEKRJ010000678.1:0-3418 GCA_049518835.1 Solirubrobacteraceae bacterium | reverse complement strand
TCGCCGTCGGGCTCGGGCAGGTCGGCGACCACGACCGCGTCCGGTCCATCCTCGGTCCTGACTTGCAGCGCGCGCATCGACCCTCCGCCGGTTGGACTAACTCAAAGTGCAACCGATATCAGATCAGCCGGCGAACGCGCCCTCGTTCTGAATCCGAAGCACCGTCCGGACACCCTCCCCACCCGTGACCTCGATCCTCGTCGGCGCCAGCGACGTGGCGCTGTCGACCTCGATCCGCGTTGGGCTGTCGACGCGATGGCGCAGCACCCGTGGCAGCCTCGGACCGCCCTGCGCGACCGCGACCTCGAACACGTCGTCGCGGCGATCGTAGGTGAGTAACCGCAGTGCCATTCGCCGCGCCTCGTATACTGGCGGGTTGGGCGCGTCGATGATCTCGATCGAGACGATCCGGTTGCGCAGATCCTCGGTGATCGAATCAAAGTAGTTAGCCCAGCCCTCGCGTGCGAGCTCTCGTGTCGCTTCCATCTCGTTCTCCTCGAGTTGATTGGCGGCCGGCTTTGGCCGGTGGCGGGCCGTCAACCGCGTGAAATCAATCCAACGAGTTCTAGCCACCGACGCGCCGGCCTGCCAGCGCGATTACCACTGACTCGCGTCGGGGCATTCCCGGACACGCGCGGCCGCGCGCGAATCCCCGCGCGGGCACGGAGTAACACCTCGCCGGATCAGCAGTTACGCGGCGCGGCGATCAGCAGTTGCCCCGGATGTCGCTTCCGGGCGTGCCTGCGATGGTGCCGCCCCAGAGAGATGCTAGAGATCAGCTCCCGATACAGCGTGACCGACGCCATCCCGCCGGGCGTGGTCGATGAATTACATCCGGCCCTCACGGCCGCTGATGCAGTGCTCGAGGCCAGTCGGTGTCTCGAGTGTGGCGGGCCCGAGGCCGAGGCGCCGTGTGTCACGGCGTGCCCGGCCGATGTTGACATTCCAACGTTCCTCGGTGCGCTGGCCCGCGGCCAAGCGGACGCGGCGGCGGCGACGGTCTTTGACCAGAACCTGCTGAGCGGAACCTGCGGGCGGGTGTGCCCCGTCGAGGTTCTGTGCGAGGCGGTGTGCGTGCTCGAGCACGAGGGCCGCCGGCCGGTGGAGATCGGCCGCCTGCATCGATATGCAGGTGAATGGGGACTCGAGCGCCGGACCACCTGGCGTCGCGTCGCCCCGCCGCAACCCGGGCGCGTGGCCGTCCTCGGCGCCGGGCCTGCGGGCCTGGTGTGCGCCGGCGAGCTCGCGCTGCGCGGCTACTCGGTGACCGTCTACGACGCCCGCCGTGAGCCCGGAGGGCTGGTGCGCTACGCGATTGCCCCCTACCGCCAGATGAGCGACCCGCTCGGCGCCGAGGCGCAGATGCTGACCGAGCTCGGCATCGAGCTGCGGCTCGGCGCGTCGATCGACTCGCAGCACGCGCTGCGCCGCCTCGAGGCGGACGCGGACGCGATCGTGCTGGCAGTCGGGATGGGCCCTGACACGGAGGTCGACTACCCCGGCAACAACCTCCCGGGCGTGTGGAGCTCGCTGCGCTTCATCGACGAGGTCAAGGCCGGGCGGCTGGCCGAGATCGGACGACACGTGATCGTGATCGGCGGCGGCAACACGGCCGTCGACGCGGCGCGCATCGCGGTTCGGCTTGGGGCCGCCAGCGTCTCGATCGTCTATCGCCGCAGCGAGGCCGAGATGCCCGCCTACGCACATGAGGTGGCCGAGGCTCGCGCCGAGGGCGTCCACATCGAGTGGCTGACAGAGCCGGTCCGGTTCGTCGGCGACAAGCGGCTGACGGCGGTGCAGTGCCGGCGCACGCGGCTGCGCCGGCAGGACCCCGGCAGCCGCCCCCGCCCCGAGCCGCTGGAAGGGACCGAGTTCCTGCTCTCGGCCGACACCGCGATCAAGGCGATCGGGCAGCAGCCGCGGCTCGACCTGCTCGGCTGGGTCGATGGGCTGCAGCTGCGCGACGGGATGCCGGTGGTCGACCCCGAGACCGGGCAGACCGCCAACCCCAAGTACTACGCCGGCGGCGACGTCCTCAACGGCGGCGCGACCGTGGTCGAGGCGGTGCGTTGGGGCAAGCTGATCGCGCGCGGCATCGCCGCCGCACTGGAGTCATGATGAGCACTGTTCAGGTAAGAGATCCAGATGCGCGGCACTATCGTCAAGGCGATGCGGTGCTGACGACCTATAGAGCGTGGTGCAAAGGCTGCGACATCTGCATCAAGTCCTGCCCGTCGGGGATCCTGGCGCTCGCCAAGGATGACCGGATCGAGGTGACCGACATCTCCCGCTGCATCTTCTGCGCGATCTGCGCCGTGCGCTGCCCTGACTTCGTGTTCGTGCTGGACCGGGACGGGAGGGAGGCGACATGCAACAGCTGATCCAAGGAAACGAAGCCTGCGCGCTGGGTGCGATGCTGGCCGGCTGCTCGTTCTTCGCCGGCTATCCGATCAGCCCCTCGAGCGAGATCATGGAGATGATGGGGCGGCTGTTGCCGGCGCGCGGCGGCACGTTCGGGCAGATGGAGGACGAGATCGCGTCGATGGGCGCCGTGATCGGCGCCAGCTGGACCGGTGCAAAGTCGATGACCGCGACCTCCGGCCCGGGCTTCTCGCTGATGCAGGAGAACATCGGCTACGCGGCGATGACCGAGACGCCATGCGTGATCATCGACTCCCAGCGCGTCGGTCCCAGCACCGGCATGCCGACGATGCCCGCGCAGGGCGACGTGATGCAGGCTCGCTGGGGATCGCACGGCGATCGCGCGGCGATCGCGCTGACGGCGTCGTCGGTGCTCGACACGTACCTGATGACGATCGAGGCGTTCAACCTCGCCGAGGTCTACCGGTTGCCGGTCGTGCTGCTGCTCGACGCGACCCTGTCGCACATGCGCGAGAACATGGACTTTCCGGACGCGCAGGTGCAGACGCGGGCGCGCCCGGAATCGCCCGAGCGATTCGAGCCGTTCGGCAGCCCCGAGTTCCTGTCGTTCGGCAACGGCGCCCGCTTCATGGTGACCGGCCTCGCCCATGATGAGACCGGGCATGCGCAGACCTCCAACGGGGGCGCGGGCGAGCGGCTGCTGCGGCGCACGCTCGACCGCCTCGAGGCCGACTCGGACCGGATCACCCACTCGCGCCGCCATCGGCTCGACGATGCCGAGCTCGTGTTCATCTCCTACGGGATCACGGCGCGGGCCGCGCGCTCGGCGGTCGACCAGCTGCGCGAGGACGGCGTGCGTGCCGGCGCGCTGGAGCTGATGACGTTGTGGCCGTTCCCCGAGACGCTCGTCGAAGAGGCGATCCGCGACGCCGACGCAATCGTCGTTCCGGAGCTCAACCTCGGCCAGGTCGCGCGGATGGTCCGCGCGGTGAGCGGCGCCAAGCCGGTCGTCCCGCTCGGGCGGATGGACGGCTCG
>JBEKRJ010000677.1:0-3426 GCA_049518835.1 Solirubrobacteraceae bacterium | reverse complement strand
TCGCCGGCGTGCTGAACCCGCTCCGTTCCGAGGCCGAGGCGTTCCGAGCGCTGATCTACGTGGTGGTCGCGGTCGCCGTGATCGTCGCGATCGTGCTGGCGGCGCGGGCGCTGGCCTAAGGGCGCACGCCAGAATTATCGCTGCTTTTGACGGCGTCTGGACGCTCCTGGCGCCACCGGCTCGCCCTCGCATACTCCCGGTATTGTCGGGCGAGCCGGCGGCGCCGGCCACGCCCAGCCACTCGTGAAATTCCAGCACTAATTCTGGCGTGTGCCCTAATCTAAGGGCCCGAGTGCCGGCGGCAGCGGACCCGACTGCAGCCGCCGGCCCCGGGCGCACCGCCGGCGATTCTGACCGCAGGCGTGCCACCATTGGCGTGTGCCGCTGACGCTGCCCGTCGCCGCTGTCGGCCCGATCAACGGGATCGTGCCGTCGGTCGTAGTGCTGCTCTGCTGGATTCCCTACCGCGCCCGCGCGCAGTCGCTCGCGCTCGAGCAGCGGACGGTCGCCACCTGGCGCCAGGCGTGCTACGCCGCCGGGCTGCTCGTGCTGGCACTCGCGCTGAGCTATCCCGTCGACCGGCTCGCCGACCAACTTCTGGTCGCGCACATGGCCGAGCACCTGCTGATCGGCGACATCGCCTCACTGCTGATCGTGCTCGGGCTCACCGGGCCGTTGCTCGCGCCCGTGCTGAGGACGCGATACATCGGCCGCCTGCGCGTGCTCACGCACCCGGTCGTCGCGGTCACGCTGTGGGCCGTGAACTTCTACGCCTGGCACCTGCCGGGGCTGTACCAGGCGGCGCTGCGCCACGACACGATCCACGCGCTCCAACACGCCAGCTTCCTCGCGTTCGGGATCGCGATGTGGATGGGCCTGCTCGGTCCGCTTCCCAAGCCGGCGTGGTTCTCCAACGCCGCGCGGCTGATCTACATCATCGTCGTGCGACTTGCCGGGACGGTGCTCGCGAACGTGATGATCTTCTCCGGCACCGTCCTGTACCCGATCTACCGCGCCAGCGACGCCCACTGGCACATCAGCCCGATGGGCGACCAGATCGCCGCCGCGGGACTGATGATGGTCGAGGAGAGCCTGCTGACGATCGGCCTGTTCTGCTGGTTGTTCTTGAAGATCGCCAACGAGAACGAGCAACGCCAGCAGCTGCTCGACTACGCCCTCGCGCACGGCGTCGAGCTCGACGAGCGCCGCGCCGCCAGGGCGGTGGCCGCCGGGCGCGGCGACGAGCTGCTACGGCGACTCGAGCAGCGCAGCGCCGGCGAGCAGGTCGGCGCGGGGCGGGTGTAGCGACGATCGGGCGCGTGGCGGGCGGCGCAGCACAGGCCGCGAACAGCGAGCCGGGGCGGGTCTTGGGGCTCTGCCTCGCGGGACCGGCGCCGGCGGCGCACTGTATCGCCGGCGCGGGCCACGTCTACCGAGCTCGGACGGGCTGGAATTCGAGCCTGGCTACGAAACACGCCAGATCGTCGAATAACTCGTCCAAGCTCTGGGCTTTGCGACTCTCCGGCCGCATTCGGCGCTCAGTCGAGCCGCTACTTGACCGTCAGCGTGCCCATCATCCCGGCCGCGGCATGGCCGTCGACCGAGCAATAGAACGTGTATGCGCCCGGCTTGAGCGTCGCGGTCACGGTCGAGACGCCGCCGTTGTCGACGATCGGCCCAATCTCGTCGATGCCGTTGCCCTTGACCGCGATGTCGTGCATCACCGATGACATGTTCTGCATCCGCAGCGTCACCTTGCCGGCGGCAGCGCTCGCGCTCGAGGCTTGGAACTTCAGCAGCCCGCTGGGGTTGGCGTCGATCTCGACGACTCCGTTCTTCTCCACCGCCGGCTTCTGCGACCCGCCCGCGACCGCGTTTGCAAGCGCGCCGGTGTCCTGCCCCGGCACCGCCGCGACCGCCGCGACGTAGGCGGCGACGTTCTGCGCCTGCTGGCCCTTGTACAGCATCGCCGGCATCGCGCCCTGGGTGTTCGGATACTGGATCCAGAAGTCGACCAAGCCCTGGATCGAGGTGCCCTTGACGCCGTCAGCGCGGTCCTGGCGGAACGCATCGTCGAGGTTCGGTCCGACCGCGCCGGTCGTCTGGGCATGGCTGAGCGTGTGACAGGCGCCGCACTTGGCGACGAACAGCTGCTTGCCGCGGACGAGGTTCGCCGTCGGATGCTTGATCGTGCATCCAGCCACCGCGACCGACAAAGCGGCGCTCGCAAGCAGCGTGGCAGGACGTGCGAGGGCTTTGACCATACGCTTGAGCGCGGCACTCTATCCAAGCCTCCGGCGTCGCGCCGGCACGCTCGCGATTGCGGGCAGCAAGCCTCCGTCGGGACGCCGCGATAGCATGGCTTTTATGAGAGTGCGGCAGAAGTACCGGTTC
The DNA here is from genome assembly GCA_049518835.1 of Solirubrobacteraceae bacterium. Taxonomy (GTDB): domain Bacteria; phylum Actinomycetota; class Thermoleophilia; order Solirubrobacterales; family Solirubrobacteraceae; genus Palsa-465. The sequence continues at coordinate 1,032 of JBEKRJ010000677.1, read as the reverse complement.
CGTACGCCCTCGTCCGGTCGTGAGGTGATCATCGAAGCGGAGCCTGGTCGGGTGTACGTCGACCGTGACACCGGCGAGGCGCTCGAGGTCGTCGCCCAGCTGCTGCCGCTCGCCCCGACCCCGTCGGAGCTCCCGTGGGCCGTCGAGAACCTGCGCTTTTGCAACTGGTGCGACCAGCTTTCCCAGAAGGACCTCAACGACTGCCCGCATTGCGCCCGGCGGATGGAACCGCTCGGTTTCTAGCCGGCGAACGATGGCTGCCTGGCTTCGCCTCACACCGCTGCTCGCCGCGCTCACGCTCGCCCTATCGGCCTGCGGAGCCGGTAGCAGCAGCCACAGCGCGTCGACGACCGACACCTCTGGCGCACCCCAACTGACCGTGCCGACGGGTCCGGCGCGGACCGCCGCGAGTGTCTCCAGCACGACGTCGTCGTCGTCGACCACGACGACCGACTCGTCGGCCGGAGCCAGCGCTGCGGCCGGCTCGAGCCCTTCGAGCGACGCCGCGGGCTCGGACGGCTCCAGCGGCGCGACCGGCTCCTCGGCGCCTTCCGCCGGCGGCGCCCCGTCCGCAGGGACCGGGTCGTCGGGCGCCACCGGCTCGTCCGGAACCTCCGGGTCACCTGGGACATCCGGGGCCTCGGGCAGCTCATCCGGCAAGTCGGGGTCATCCGGCTCGTCTGGATCATCGGGCTCCTCGGGAAGCTCCGGAACGTCCGGCTCGTCGGGCAGCCCCGGCGGCTCTTCATCGGGCGGCGCAAGCCCCACCGGCGGAACCGGCGCGACCGGCTCCACCACGACGGGCTCCGGGTCCGGGTCCGGATCTGGATCGACGAGCGGAAACGGCGGCGCCGGGCTCGGATCGACGTTCTGTCAGCAGAACCCCGGCGCCTGCTAAGCCCGGGTTCCGCAGCTCGTTGGGGCGCTAGGTGCCGGATTCGTCCGTGGACGCTGACGATTCGGCGGTCGAACAGGTGTTCGACGTGTATCTATAATATGCGGCCCGGAGGGGGGCGGAGGGCTTAGGCGGCG
>JBEKRJ010000676.1:0-3430 GCA_049518835.1 Solirubrobacteraceae bacterium | reverse complement strand
TGAGAGCGGCGGGCGCGTCGTCAACCAGTGCCCAACTTCCGGGAATTTCTTCAGCCGCCCAAAGCCCTGCTCAAGCGCGTAATCCAGCTCTCACCGTGTCCACATCGATAGCGGGAGGCCCGGAAATGTCCTTGAAGGCGTCGAGCCAAGCTTGCTGGGAGTACCAACAGCCCGGCTTGACGTCCACAATCGTGTTCTGCGCCAGGATCTTCTCGGCTTTGGACTTGAACGCGCCCATCCCGTCCACGACTGACAGCACGCTCTCACCGTTGACTTGGACGCCCGGCGCAAAGGCTTTGAATTGAGCCATTGGATCTCACTCCGTGCTTTAGCTTTGGATTTGCTGACATATCGACCACGGACGGCCATAGCTTGAGCAAAATTCTCTGCAAGCGTCGCGTCTTGGGTTGCGCATCTCGACGCTCGATTTGAGCGACGCCGGCCTGACGGCATCCGTTGGCCAGGGTTTCGTGCAACGATTCCTTGCGTAACGATGTCCGATGGCGTTTTGAATGGGAGCGCGGCGCTCGTGACTGGCGCGACGCGGGGGATTGGCGCAGCCGTGGCACGTGCTCTTGACGCGGCGGGCGCACGCGTGGCGTTATCGGGCCGCGACCGGGCACTGCTCGACGACGTCGCGGCTGGTCTGACGTGCGAGCCCGTTGTGCTTCCGGTCGAACTGCGCGACCCCAACGCTCCTGGGAGGCTGGCCGCCGCGGCGCTGGATGCCTTCGGCACGGTCGACATCCTCGTCAACAACGCCGCGATGGCGGCCCGCGTCGCTACGACCGAGCTGACCGCCGAGCTGATCGACGCCATGTACGCGGTCAACGTGCGGGCCCCGCTTTTGCTGATCGGCGCGGTGATCCCCGCGATGCGGCGCGGCGGCGGCGGGTCAATCATCAACCTGTCCTCGGTGTCGGGCGTGATCGGCACCCCGCGCCGCTCGGCCTACGGCGCCACCAAGGGCGCGATCGACGCGGCGACGCGCTCGCTCGCCGCGGAGCTGGGACCAGACAACATCCGCGTCAACGCAGTCGCCCCGGGCGTCGTCGATACCCAGCTGTGGGCTAACAACAAGGCGATCCCGGGCGTGATCGAGCAGGTCGAACAGCAGACCCCGCTGCGGCGGTGGTCGACCCCCGAGGATGTCGCGGACGCGATCGTGTTTCTCGCCACGCCTGCCGCGCGGTTCATCACGGGCGAGACGATCTGCGTCGACGGTGGCATGGCGCACACGCTCGACCTCTACAGCGGCGACGTTTGATCTAACCGGGCCAGCGTCGAGCACTTGCAAATCCCGCACCAGGTGATCCGCGACGCGACGAGCCGATCGCGATCGCAGCCCAACAGCTAGTGTCCTGGACACGATGCGATTCACCCATATAGCTGCCGGTGCCGACGGCTCCGACGAAGGCAAGGACGCGGTCGCGCTCGCCGCCGGGCTGGCGTCCCTGACGGGCGCCGGGCTGTCACTTGTGAACGTGTTTCCGACAACTCTGTTTCCGACGGCCGGGACGGACGACCGCGCCACCCTGCGCAAGCAGGCCGACGAGAGCCTGCGGCGCGATCGCGACGAGCTGGCGCCGGACGCGATCATTCACTCCGTAGCGGACCTGTCGGTGTCCCGGGCGCTCATGCACTTCGCGCAGGACACGCACGTGGAGATCGTGGTAATCGGTTCCTCGCGGGATGCGCCGCCTGGGCGCGCTCGTATTGGCAGGCGCGGACGGCAGCTGCTCAACGACATGCCGTTCGCGCTCGCGCTCGCGCCGCGCGGCTCGCGCACTCGCAAGTTTGAGCTGGGTCGCATCGGCCTCGGCGACGATGGTGGTCCCGAAGCGAAGGTCGCGCGGGACGTCGCGATCGACCTATGCCGAGCCGCAAACGGAACGCTCGTGATCAAGAGCGTAATCGACGACGGCTACCCGATCCTCGCCGGAGTGGCGCCGGCTGCGCTTCCCGATTACGAGGCCGGCTGGGAGTGCCAGCGGTCCCAGGCTCAAAGCGAGCTCGAGCAGCAGGCGGCCCAACTCGATGTGCGCACCGAGATCAGCAGCGTGCTCGGCGATCCGGGCCGTGAGCTCCGGAGCCTGTCTGACGATGTTGATCTGATCGTCCTCGGATCGCGCCGATGGGGCCCGATCGCGCGCGTCGTGACCGGCGGCGTCGGCGAGACGCTGGTGGCCGACGCCGGGTGTCCGGTCGTGATCGTCCCCCGCCCCTCGGAAGAGAAGTAGCGCGACAAACCAGAGCGAGATGTCGGGCACTGAGCGCTGACTAGCGGTGCCGCATTTCGCGTGCGGCGCTCAGACCTCCTCGAAGCACACTGGATGGAGTACGCCGAAGACAGTCGCGCCTGGCCGAAGCTCCGGCGCCGGTGGTGCGGCTACAGCCTGCGCGCGGCCGCTTGCATGCGCTCCCGCAGCGCGTGCGCCCGTGACTTCAGTCCGTCCACGATCCGTCGGATCTCCTCTTTCGCCCGTGAGCGCCGCGTCTCGAGCAGCTGCTTGCGCGCTTCGCGCTTCGCGGCTCGCGCCGCGTGCTCCGCGGCCGCGATCTCGGACTCGACGTCGTCGACGGTACGGCGCAGGACGGTTCCGCCCAGAAGTGCCATCGCTTGGTCCAAGACGTCGTCGCTCTGCTCGTCAACCTCGGCGAGCACCACGGTTTGGCCAGGACGAATCGCGCTCGAGATCCTCGCAAGCACGGACTCCGTCTCCTCGGCGTCGTCCACGTCGTACAGCGAGCCGATTAGGAGACCCGTTGCCCCACCGATGAGCACCCCGAACGGGCCACCGAGGATCCCGACAAGTAACCCGATCAAGCCGCCAGTCGCGGTCCCGGCGTGCTCGCTCTCCACCGAGTCCTTGGTAACGATGCGGCCGTCCTCTCCCCGCTGCACGATGGCGGCGCCCCTGATCGAGACTTGGCGTTGCCCGCCCAGCTCCTTCAGGTCGGTGAAGGCCTCGTAGGCGGAACTGTCCCCGGTGAAGGAAACGACGATCACGTTCTCGCTGGCCATGAAGAGCCCCTTTCAGCCGTCCAACATCGGATCAGGCGCCTATCGCGCCGAACAGCGAGAGAACGCTACACCCGACGCCCGCGGTCAGCGCAAATCCGCCGCCCCGGGGCCGCGCCGGGCTCAGGCGCCTCGCAGGCGCTGGCGCACGCAATCAGGCAATCGAGATCTTCCGCTGACAGATCACTGCGACGCGACGGCGCGGTGGAGGTCGACCGGCGAGGAAGGAGCCGCTGCCGACTGCTCTGCTTCTGTCTCGGTCAGCTTCGGTACACCATCGACGCCGGCCAGCCGTTGCAGGATCGCCCGTTCTTGGCGCAACCGACGCGCCGACTGCGCCCCAAGCGCTTCCTTCGCAATCACGCCTCCGTTGCCGTCCGAGGACGGAAGCCGGCGGACCCGAGTCCG
>JBEKRJ010000675.1:0-3434 GCA_049518835.1 Solirubrobacteraceae bacterium | reverse complement strand
GACAGCGCCCGCGTCAACCCCACCCGGTCCGCCACCCCTGCCACCAGCGCGCTGCCCGCGTGCGACACCTGACCGCTACCGTCCGCCTTGACGACTAGCTTGTCAACCAGCCCTTCACGCTGGTAGGGTCGGCGGGAGGCGTCCCGGGCCGCACGGACTAGCCGACTGGCCGGGTTACCTCCCGCCGCCACATCGAACCGTGCATGCGGTTCTCCCGCACACGGCTCACCGACATCGTTCACCGACTGGCATACGCACTCGTGTATCTGACTCTTCCGGCGAGGCGATAGACGCCGAGCTTGGTGCACCATTCGTAGTCGAAGCGGGTGCCCCAGTTGCGGCCTTGGAGTCCGTACTTGGTGCTGGCGAGGATCGCGAGCCGTTCGTGGACATAGCTGTCGATCGCTGAGAACTTCGCTGCGGAATTTCCGTAGCGAAAGTAGTTTCCCCAACCACGAACCACGTGGTTGACGTGCTCGACCGTGTCCTCCAACGGAAGGCTCGCAAATCTGCGGTCCGTCCGGTCGCGGATCTTGCCTCTGATCGAGGCCATCGCCCGCTGAGACGGCCACTTCTGCAAGTACCAGCGACCTCGCCACTTCCACGATTTCCGCATCCGATGGTGGAACCCAAGGAAGTCGAACCCCCCGGCGCCTCGTGCGAGGTACACGATCCTGGTCTTCTCGGGATGCAACCGCAACCCGAGCCCGTCCAGGACCGTCGCGGCCAGTTCGCGGGCGATCTCCGCCTGCTCGCAGGTCGCGCAGAGGACGACAAAGTCGTCTGCGTACTTCACCAGCTCCCCCAGCCGCTGCCCGCCGTCCTGCCACGCCTGATCGAGCACGTGCAGAGCGATGTTTGCGAGCAACGGTGAGATCGGCGACCCTTGCGGGGTGCCCGCCTCGATCGCGGACACGATCCCGCCCTCGAACACCCCCGCCACAAGCCAACCTCGCAGCAGCTTCAACATCCGCCGATCACACACCCGCCGCTCGATCTGAGCGACAAGCGCCGAGTGCGAGATCTCGTCAAAACAGCTTTTGATGTCAGCATCCAGCGCCCATACCCGGCCCCGATTGACGGTCGTGCGGACCGTCTCCAGGGCGTGGTGCGCCGACAGCCCCGGGCGGAACCCGTAGCTGGTCGCGAGGAAATCGGCTTCAAAGATCGGCTCAAGCACGATCTTTGCTGCCGCCATCACCACCCGGTCGGCCACACAAGGGACGGTGGCTTCATACTGCACCTCCTGCAGCCCTGTTTTTGGTTTCGGTGGATAGGTGAACCGAGTTCTGAACGCGCTCGCGGCATTGTCGCTCGACGTCCGGCGGGAACGGGATGTAGAGCCGGTTAGCGGGCCCGCGGCGGGCGGCGAGCGTGCCGGTGCGGATCCAGTCATAGACGGTGCCGGCCGAGATGCTGAGTCGCTCGGCGATCTTGCCGACCGTGAGCTCGTCGTCGTGTGCCCAGCTCGTGGGGTGGGGAATCTTGTGGCGCCAGAGGAGCCACTGCACACTGTCGGTCGTGAACGGGCGTCCTTTGCCGGTGCGCAGGCCGGCGGCGTTGAGTTGCTCGGCGATCTGTGCGCTGGTGTAATCGGACGCCAGGCGACGGGTTAGCTCGACGGCCGGTGATGGTGTGCGTTGAGCGTCTGCTGGCTTTTGCGGCCTCTGGATCGTGTGTTGCTCGGCCGCGCCTGAGCGCCAGCGGATCCCGACCTGGAGCTCGCGGCTGTCGGGCGTAGAGGTGAGCGTAACGTCGGCGATCAAGGTGCGCAGCAGACGCTTGCGATCCTTCTGTGAGGTTGTGTTCGCCGCCCACAGGGCGGGCACGTTGCGCGCGAGCGCCTCGATCTGCTCGCGCGAGGGTTCGCTGCTGGGCACGACGTGCTCGGCGAGTTCGGCCTCGGCGTCCTTGAGCTCGCGCAGCTTCTCCTCCCAGCGGCTCTCGAGCGTGCGGGCGACTAGGCGGTTGTCGGGCTCGCAGGCGTGGAAGGCGCGCTCGGCGCGGATCGCCTCATAGCGGGCCCGCTCGACCCGCAGCTGGAATACACGGTCACAGCGCGCGCGACGGTCGGCGTGCTCGTCGGCGGCGCTAAGCGCGAGCGCGATCTGCTCCGGCGCGAGCGCCTCCAGCAGACGGCGAGCGACGAGCTCGTCGACGACCGTCGCCTTGACCGAGCGGCAGCCGGTCGTGTTGACGTGGTCAGCGCGCGAGTGTCCGCACTCGTAGTGGCTGCCCTCGCGGCGGTGAAGCGTGCTCATCGAGCCGCCGCACGCGCCGCAGCGCACGATCCCTTGGCAGACCGCCCGGCCCTCGCGCGGCGGACGCTGACGATTGCGGTTGTTGTTGGCGGCCAGCCGTTGTTCGTTGTCCACAAACTGCTCCCAGGTGATGTACCCCTGATGGTGGTCGCAGATCACGATCGCCCACTCGCTGCGCGGCAGCTCGACGGTCCTGGTGATGATCGTGCCGTCCGGTCTGACCTCGCGGCGCGAGCGGTAGCGCCCGAACACGTACGCGCCGGCGTAGCTGGGATTCTTCAGCACGCCGACCGCACGCGCGTGTGTCAGCCTGCCCCACCGCAATTCGCCCGCCCACGCGCCGCCATACGCGCGCCGCGGGAACCGCCTGTCCGTAAACGCGCCGACGACACCGTAGGCCGAGCCGGTCTGCCAGAACGCCTTGAACACATCGCCGATCGCTGCCTGCACCTCGTCGTCGGGGTCGATGATCGTGTTGGCATCGGCGTCGTAGAGCAGCCCGACCGGGAGCGTCAAGCGCAGCTCACCGCGCTCGGCCGCGTGCCGCTTGGCGCCCTGCAGGCGGACGCCCATGATGTGCAGCTCAGCCTGCGCGAGCTGGCCTTTGAAGCCCAACACAAGCTGATCATTGAAATCGCGCACGTCGTAGACCCCGTCGGTGTCGATCACCAGCGTGTCAGTCACCCCACAGAACTCAAGCAGTCGCTGGGTCTCGGCGCTCGAGCGTGCCAGCCGCGAGACCTCCAAGCCGAAGATCGCGCCGACCTCACCCAGGCACACCCGCGCGACCAGTTGCTTGTAGGCCTCGCGCGGGTGCACCTCGCGGCCCGAGACGCCCAGATCGCCATCGATCGTCACGACCCGCTCCGGCTCCCAGCCCAGCCGGGCCGCCTCCTCCGCAAGCCCGTACTGACGCTCGGTTGAGCGGAAGTTCTCGCGCACCTGCCGGGCCGAGGACTGCCGCAGATACACAACCGCCAATCGCTCCAGATGCTGACCCTTGATCTTCTGCTGCGCCGGACTCAGCATCGACGCTCACCGCCAGCGCCGCACCGAGCATGTTCGCCACCACCCAGGCCGCCTCGGCACCGATGCCCGCCACCGGACATCACCGCAGCGCCCTGCGCCTGAGCAACTCGAGGTTGACCTGAGAGATCTCCAGCAGCCGCGCCT
>JBEKRJ010000674.1:0-3438 GCA_049518835.1 Solirubrobacteraceae bacterium | reverse complement strand
CTAGACCACCGGGTGCGTGAGCAGGTCGCAACGCGGCGCCTGCGGGTGGTCAAGTACCGCGGCTCGGCGCACGAGACCAACGAGTACCCGTTCCTGATCTCGGCGGACGGCTTCGTCGTGCTGCCGGGCACGTCCGCGGGCCTCGACTATCCGGCGTCCGAGGAGCGGATCTCAACGGGCGTGCCGCGGCTTGATCACATGCTCGCGGGCGGTCCGTTCCGCGGCTCGACGATCCTCATCAGCGGTCATCCGGGGACCGGCAAGAGCACGCTCGGCGCGCAGCTGGCCGATGCCACGTGCGCGCGCGGCGAGCGCGCGCTGATCGTCTTGTTCGAAGAGTCGGCTGACCAGCTGATCCGCAACATGCGATCGATCGGCCTGGACCTGCGACGCTGGGTGCAGGCCGGGTTGCTGCGCATGTGGGCGGCGCGACCAACCGCCTACGGGCTCGAGATGCACCTGGCGATGCTGAGCAAGCTGGTCGACGACACATCGCCGTCGGTCGCCGTGCTCGACGGCATCGCCGGCCTCCATTATGACGCGACCGCGGCTGAGGTGACGTCGCTCGTCGTCCGCCAGCTGGACCTGCTCAAGCGCCATGGGATCACCGCGGTCGCGACGACGCTGGCGCACGAGCACGAGTCGAGCTCGGTGGACGCGTCCTCGCTGGTCGACACCTGGTTGCTGCTGCGCAACGTCGAAGCCGACGGCGAGCGCAACCGCCTGCTGTTCGTGCTGAAGTCGCGCGGGACCCCGCACTCAAACCAGGTGCGCGAGTTCGTGCTCACCGATCACGGCGTCGAGCTCGTCGACGTGTATGTCGGCCCGGAGGGGCTGATGACCGGATCGGCGCGCCTGGTGCAGGAGGCGCGGCAGCGCAACGCCGCGCAGCTGCGGCGCGAAGAGGTGATCCTCCGCCGCCGCGAGCTGCTGCGCGGGATCGCCGAGCGCGAGGCGCAGCTCGCACTGCTACAGGACGAGCTGTCCTCTGACCGCGCAGAGCTCGAGCGGATCGACGTGCGCGAGCGCCGCCAGGCAGCGCAGGCGCAGGCAGACGCGACGGAACTCGCGGCTCGGCGCTGGGCCGACGCGCGGCCCGACGGATAGGCTCGCGATGAGCGCACCGCATAATCACGAGCCGGGAGCCGAGCCGCGTGGCCCGACGTGGGACCTGCGGCTGTACGTCACGGCGGGCGCGCCCAAGTGCGTGGCGGCGATCGACAACCTGCAACGTGCCTGCGAGCGCTACTTGGAGGGGCGCTACCGGCTCGAGATCGTCGACCTGCTGGCCAACCCCCGCCGGGCGGCCGACGACCAGGTCGTCGCCGTGCCGACGCTCGTGCGCCGGCTCCCGGAGCCTCCGGGCAGGGTCGTCGGCGACCTGTCAGACACGCCGCGGCTGCTCGCCGGCCTGCAGATTGCGCTCAGACCGGGTGAGGCGACGTGAGGATCGCGCGGTGACGCCTCCCGACCAGCCGCGCGCCAACTCCGAGGATCCGCAGAAGCTGCGCCGCGAGCTCGACGAGGCTCGCGAGACGCTGCGCGCGATCCGCGAAGGCAGCTTCGACGCGCTCGTGATCGACACCGGCACCGGCAAGCAGCTGTTCAGGCTGGATGACACCGACCGCCCCAACCGGCTCGTCGAGGTGATCGCTGAAGGCGCGCTGACGTACTTTCGCGCAGTCGCCGTCGACTACGACGGCACGCTCGCAGACGGTGTCGTCGCGCCTGACACGCTCGCGGCGCTGGCCGAGACACGCGCCCGCGGGATCCGCGTGATCGTCGTCACCGGGCGGATCATGACCGAGTTGCGCGCCGTGTTCGAGGATCTCGAGGACCGGGTCGACGCCGTCGTCGCCGAGCAGGGGGCAGTGCTCGTCACACCCGTGGGAGTGCGGCTGCTGGCGGCCCCAATCGATCGCGCCGTGAGCGCCGGGCTCGCCGCGCGCGGCGTCGCGCACCGCCTCGGTCAAGTGCTGATCGCGTGCGCCGCCGCCGACGAGTCGGCGGCGCTTGAGGTCGTCCGCGGACTGGGGCTCGACTGCCGGCTGGTGCGCAACCGCGGCGAGTTGATGATCCTGCCCGCCGGCGTGACGAAGGGCAACGGGCTGATCGAGGCGCTCGGCGATCTTGGGCTGTCGCCGCACAACACGATCGGCGTCGGCGACGCCGAGAACGACCATACGCTGCTGGACGCATGCGAGATCGGCGTCGCGGTCGCCAACGCGGTCGACGCGATCCGCGCGCACGCCGACGTGACGCTCGCACAGCCCAACGGCAAAGGGGTGGCACAGCTGCTGCGCGGTCCGCTGCTGGCCGGGCGCGAATATGTCTATTCGCGTCGCAGGCAGATCGTGCTCGGGATCGACGATCAGGGCGTCGAGGTGACACTCCCTGCCTCGCAACTGAACGTCGCGCTGTGCGGTGGCAGCGGTGACGGCAAGTCCTACCTCGCGGGGCTGATCTGCGAGCAGCTCGTGCACCTCGGCTACTCCGTGGTCGTGTTCGATCCCGAGGGCGACCACGTTGGCCTCGGCGAGCTCCGCGACGTGCTTGTCACCGGGGGCGAGGCCCGCCTGGCCGACCCGGCTGAGGTCGTCCGCCTGCTGCGCCAGCGCCACGCGAGCGTCGTCGTTGACTTGTCGCACCTGGACCCGTCCGACCAGGCCGCCTACGTGGCCGGCCTGCCGGGCGAGATCGAAGCCCAGCGGGCGGTGACGGGCCTGCCGCAGTGGGTGCTCGTCGACGAGGCGCACGGCTCGTTCGGGCGCGGCGGGACCGCGCGCCGCGTGTTCAATCCCGCGGCCAAGGGCTACCTGCTGGTCACGTGGCAGCCCGAAGAGCTGTCGGGCGAGGTCTCGGCCGCGCTGGATGCGGTGATTGCGCTGGGCTCGCCGCGCCCGTCCGATCACCTCGTCGATCTGACTGCCGCCGTCGCCGACATGCCCCGCGCCCACCTCGCCCGGCTCGTCGAGGGCCCGACGGGGCGGGCCGTGCTGGCGTGGCGCGCGCGCCCGCACCAGGCGACGGCGTTCACGCTCGGGCGCCGTCGCACGCCGCACCTGCGCCACGAGCACAAGTACGACCACAGCGGCGTCGATCCCGCCCGCCGCTTCTACTTTCGCGACGTGGCCGACACGCCGACCGGCGCGGTTGCCGCCAACCTACCGGAACTGGAAGCCGAGATCGTCCGCTGTGATCAGAGCGTGCTGCGCCACCACTGTCCTGAGCGCGACTTCTCGCGCTGGACGGCCGATATCTTCTACGACCAGCCGCTCGCCGCCAGCCTCGCCGCGGCCGAAGGCCAGCTCACCGCCCAGAGCCCGGCCGCCGTCGTCGAGCAGGTGCGGCTCGCGCTGATCGCGGCGCTGCAGGCAAGGCGCGCGCGCTGATGCGACCCGCGCACGACGCCCTGACGACGTTTCGGTTGCGCAAGCC
>JBEKRJ010000673.1:0-3442 GCA_049518835.1 Solirubrobacteraceae bacterium | reverse complement strand
CGCCAACCCGCACCTGATCGACCATCAAGCGGGCATCCTCTACGCCCAAGCGCTGGGCGGCGGGCTCATCGCCGGGATCGACGGGATGCGGTTCGTCGTCCCGATCCCCTCGATCTACGCACGGCCGAACCGCAAGTAGTTCGGCCCCGACCGCGGTGTCACCTACCTGAACATGATCTCCGACCAGGCGGTCGGCCTGGCGGGGAAGGTCGTGTCAGGCGCGCCGCGGGATTCGCTGCACGCGCTTGATGTCGCGTTCAGCTTCGACCACGGCCAGCGGCCGGACATCCTCATCTCCGACAGCGGCGCGTACTCGGATCTGATGTTCGGGCTCTGTAGCCCGCTCGGGATCGAGTACCGGCCCGAGCTTGCCGACATGCCCGACCAGCGCGCCTGGCGAGCCGACCGTCACGCCGACTACGGGCCGCTGAACACGCTCGCCCGCGGCAGGCTTGACCTCGCGAAGATCGGCCGCCACTGGCCGGACATCCTGCGCGTGATCGCCTCGATCTACACCGGCACGGTCAGGGCCTACGACGTGACCCGGGTGCTGCAACGCGACGGCAACCCGACGCCGCTCGGGGAAGCGATCCAGCACTACGGGCGGATCCACAAGCGCCTCCACATCCTCCACCTGATCGATGACGAGAGCTACCGGCGCGAGGTGAAGTGGATCCGCAACTTCCAAGAGGGCCGCCACTCGCTCACTCGCTCGCCCGCAAGGTGTTCCACGGCTCCAAGAGCCAGCTGTATCAACGCTACCGCGAGGGGATGGAGGACCAGTTCGGCGGGCTCGGCCTGGTGCTCAACTGCATCGTCCTCTGGAACACCGTCTACATCAACGCCGCACTCCAGCAACTCCGCGCCAGCGGCTACCCCGTACTCGACGAGGACATAGTCAGGCTACATCCGTTCATGCGCCGCCACCTCGCCGTGCAAGGCGACTACTCGTTCCTGCTGCTGGCGCTCGATACTCGATGGACAGCTGCGAGAACTGCGCGAGCCGACCGAACGTCAAGACGAGGACGAGGACGAGGACGAGGAGATCAAGAACCCTGACCGCGGCTCCGGCCTCTACCGCGTCCCATGCACAAAGGGGTGGCCATCCCGAGCCGGAGCTTGACGTGGCTGCTTGACGCCTGAAACGTTCGCGCCACGCTGCCGGCGCTGGCCACACGCCGGCGTGGTGTTGAACGCAGCTTGGATGTCAGCGACGGTGTCGGTGTCGGGGATGGTGCGGGGCGTGTCAGGTGGTGAGTTTGAATTTGGCCATCAGGCGCTTGAGCGTGTCGGCGTTTCCTGAGAGCTCTTGCGCGGAGACCGAGATCTGCTCGGCCGAGGCGGAGGTCTGCTCAGTCGAAGCGGAGACTTCCTCGGTCGAGGCGGAGGATTGCTCGGCGACCTCGGCGACCTCGCCGATGTGCTCCTGCATGCTCGTGGCGCTGGCGGCGATCTGCTGTGAGGCGGTCGCGATCTGCTCGATTCGGGCGGTCATGTCGTCGACGGATGTCTCGATCCGCTGGAATGCCTGGCGGGTCTCGACGACGCTGGCGCCGTCCTTCGTGCGTTTGGCGCCGTCCTCGACGACACTGACGACCTTCGTTGTGTCGCTTTGGATCGCGCCGATCAGAACGGAGATCTCGTGCGCGGCGTGCTGGGATTCCTCGGCGAGCTTGCGGACTTCCTCGGCGACGACCGCGAACCCGCGACCCTGCTCGCCGGCTCTGGCGGCTTCGATCGCCGCGTTTAGGGCCAGCAGGTTGGTCTGCTCGGCGATCCCGGTGATCGTCGCCACGATCGCGCCGATCTGGTCGGACTTCCCGGCTAGTTGACGGATCGCGTCGCTCACGGCCTGGCTTGAGTCAGTGACTGAGCGCATCGCCTCGTCGGCTTGCGCGGCAGCGCCGATCCCCTCTTGGGCGACCTTGCGGGTCTGTTGCGCGCCCTCGGCGGCCTGGGTGGCGTTCTCGGCGGACTCGTTCACCGCGCGGGCGACATCCTCGGCGACCTCGGCCGCGTGCTTGGCGCTCTCGATCATTTGCACCTGCCGTTCGGCGCCATGGGCGACCTCGCCGACCGCGTGTGCGACCTCGCCGGTTGCCTTGCCCGTCTCGGTTGAGGTCTCGGCTACTTGTCGGGAGGAGGAATCAACGCTGCTCGCTGTTTGCGCAACCTCGCCGACCGTCTCGCGCAGCCCCGAGATCGCGTTGTTGTACGCCTCGACGGTCGCTACCGTCCGCGCGCGGATCTCCTCGACGGCGCGGGCGAGCTCACCGATCTCGTCTCTGACGGGGTCCGCGAGCGGCGGGGTGACCGGCGTCACCGTCCTGGTGAGGTCGCCGGTCGCGAGCGCCTGCAGCGCTTCTTGGAGGTCGTTGGTGCAGTGATCTTGCAGCGAGCGGACGCTGTCCAGGACCGGGTGCAGCCGCGAGCGGATCACGCGGATCAGTAGCAGCAGCGCGCCGATAGCTGTCAGCAGCGCGATCGCTCCGATCCCGATGATCATCGTCGTGGCGGTGGACGCTGCGGACTGATCGCGGCGGTTCGCCGTGAGCGCGCGCGCGTTCAGCGACGCCATCAGCTGGTGGGTGTCGGTGATCAGTTTGAGGTAGTAGCCGTTCGGGATGTTCAGCACGACCAGCAGACGTTGATCCGCGGTAGCCAAGCTGCTGGTGGGCTGCTGGTACATCGCGAACAGCTGCGCGTCCTCAGTCTGATAGGCCGCGAACCGTGTCCTCATATCGCTCAGCAGCGCCCGCTCAGCAGCGGTCAGTGCCGTGACGGGGAACGTCGCGAGCAGCTTCTCGACGGTCGCGCGGTCCTGAAGGTAGCCGCGGCGGACGATGTCGTTGTTGGTCGCGGCCTTGTGGCCGAGGCGGCGAACCTCCCACGCAAAGCCGACCTGGCGCCCGGCCATATCCGCGTTGTAGTAGTTGAGCTGCTGCACCTCGCCCGTGACGGCATTGAGTCGGGCGAGATCGCTCCCCGCCGAGCGTTGGACCGCCGATTGGCTCAGCGCCACCGCCGCCGACACCGCGAGCAGTGCGCACACGACCCCGAACGCGGCGATCAGCTGCGCCTTCAGCGGCAGCTGCTTCACGCGAAAGAGGCGCGACGCGTTTGGAACGGACCGCATCATCACACCATCCATTTCGACGTCGTGCCTTCCTTACACAGAGAACTTTCGGCAGCGATGGCGACTCTTGAGCTTCAGCGTTGCCGCGCACGACTGCGAGCCCGCTCCGTAGCTGCCTGCCGCTCGCATCCCGGGCTCCCAGTTCGTGTGCGCGGCTGATTGCGGTCAGTCATTTCCGCGACGTCGCCCGGTGGTCCCGATCGGGAGCAGCGGCGGTTCATGCTGGCACGCGCTTCGGTGGCTCTCGTCCCGCGGGCCTGAGGGGTTCAAGCGCTCGGGCGGCGTGCCGACTACCGAGTCAGAGGG
>JBEKRJ010000672.1:0-3452 GCA_049518835.1 Solirubrobacteraceae bacterium | reverse complement strand
ACCGGACGGATCTACACCGCCGACGTCACAGACATCGGCAACACCCCCACATATCGCCTCAGCGCTCCCGCTCCAGACGCCGCCCGTGGACGTCATTTACACGAAACGACGACCCCACATAAGTGCGGAGAGCAGCAGCCTCACCGAGGCTGCCCGAGTGGGGACGAAGCCGGAGTACGGTGCGCGAGCGTCGCCGTTAGCTGATCGTTGCCGTGGCGACGTGGTAGAGGTCCGAGCCTCGCTCGGGTCGCCCCAGCTGCGTGAAGTAGCGCTCGCCAGCCTGCCGGGTCGAGCGATCGCTCACGAGACAGAACCCACGCGTACGCAGGTAGTCGTGAAGGTCTGCTGGGGAGAAGCCGAAGATCCAGGGCTCGCCCCGGTTGGCGGTGCCGTGCAGCCATCTGGCGGCCTCCGGGAATCGATCGTGCTCGCCTCGCACCACGGAGTCGTCGACGTAGGTGAACACCAGTGTGTCTTCTTGGCGCGCCGCTTGGCGAATCGCTGAGAGCGTCTTGTCGACGGCCTCCGAGGACAGATATTGCGTCACGCCCTCCCAAAGGAACATGCTCCGCTGAGCACGCTGATAGCCAGAGGCGATCAGAGCGGCGGTGAGGTCGTCACGCTCGAAGTCGACCGCAACGTACCTTGGAGCCGTCGCCGCGGATGCCTTGACGCGGGCCAGGACAGTCCGCTTGTCCGCCTGCGTATTGGGGTGGTCGATCTCATAGACCGCGCGGTCTGAGAGGCAGTCCAGACGGTGCGCGCGCGTGTCGTAGCCAGCGCCGAGGATCACAAGCTGGTCGATCGACGGTGCCGCTTCGCCAATGAGATCGTCGATCAGCTTGGTGCGAGCAATCGCGGAGGCTCGAGGCCCGGGACCACCGACCAGGTCATAGATCGCCTCGATCAAGCGACGCACGAGCGCGAAGCGGGCCCCCCGCAGTGCGGTGTGCCACACGGGCGATACGAAACGCCCGGCGAGGGGGTCTTGGAACAGCCTCGTCTGAGCGGGGCGGGCTGACTCCAGTCCGCGCTGGACGGCCATCAGCTGCGCCGTGCGGCTCGGACGTCGACCAACCTGATTCGGTGCGTCGGCGGTCATCCGAAGGCGTAAGTATATGGCATATACTTACGCCTGTGGGTCGACCTGCTCGAATCGATCGCGCGCGTGTCCTCTCGGAAGCTCTCGCGCTTGCCGACGAACGCGACCTCGACGCGGTAACCATGGCCGCGCTCGCCCAACGTCTCGACGTGACAACGATGGCGCTCTACCGGCACGTCGCGAGTAAGGCCGACCTGCTCGACGGACTCGTGGAGGTCCTTCTGGCCGAAGCCGTGCAACCCTCGCCTGATCTTCCCTGGCCCGAACGTCTCGCTGCGTTCGCGAACGATCTGCGCGCCACCGCCCGCCGCCATCCGAGCGTCTTCGCTCTCTTGCTTCAACGGCCTGCGGCCACCGTCGAGGCGCGCGAAGCACGCGACGCGGTCCGTCTCGCGCTCGCGGACGCCGGCATCCCTCAGCAACGCACCGACCAGATGCAGCGACTGCTGAGCACGGCCGTCCTCGGCTTCGCGCACAGTGAGGTAGCAGGCCGCTTCGACGCGCTGAGCGCCCGCCAACGCGACGCCGACTTCGAACTGCTGCTCGAACTCCTCACCGAGTCGATCCAATCGCGACTACGCGACTAACACGAGCCGCCCCGCCGCTAGCCGAGAGTGCTGTCGCGACAGGCAGAACTTTCCGTTGCACGAGTCTGCTACCTCAGACATCTCCTGTCGGCCGGATCCAGCGGTGTGGACCTGCTTTCGCTCGCCGACGAGCATCTGCACCCGGATGCGGCGGGCGACTCTGAGCTGCTTTGGCAGCGCGACACGCACGTCGGCACTCGTGCTCGCGCCGCGAGTAGCCCCGCGCCGAGTGCTGGACCGGACGCTCCGTCCACCTCCATTGCGGAGGCCAGGTTGGGTGAGCCTCGTGCCCACGTTTCTGGCGGAGCAGCAGTGCCGGGGTTAGTAGGCGGACGCGGTTACGGCTAGCACCGGCCGCGCTCGGTTGCCGGTTCGGGTGAAGGCTGTCCCCTGAGCGTGCGCCCGTTCGTTGTCCTGGCGACAATCCAACCCCATCTGGAGGCTGAGATGCAGTACGCGATGTTGGTCCACTACAAGCCCGGCTATTACAAGGTGCTGTCCGAGGAGGAGCAGAAGGCTGTGTTTGGCGAGTACAGAGCGCTGGCGGAGGACCCGCGTGCCCGGGGCAGCGCGCAGCTCCAGCCGGTCGAGACCGCGACGACGGTGCGCGTGCAGGGCGGCCAAACGGTGACCACAGATGGCCCGTATGCCGATAGCGAGGAGGGGCTCGGCGCCTACTTTGTGTTCGAGAGCGACAACATCGACGAGGCGATCGAGCTGGCCGCGCGGGTTCCGGCGGCGCGTCTCGGCGGCGCGGTTGAGGTCCGGCCGTTGGTGGAGCGCTAGTAGCGGCGCTCGTTTGTTGTCAGGCGACAATCCACTCTTCCTCCGAGGAGGTTTCAGATGAAGTACGCGATGTTGATCTACTACGAGCCCGGCCATACCGACGCGCTGTCCGAGGTCGAGTTCAAGGCGATGCTCGGCGAATACACGGCGCTGCGAGATGACCCCCGGTATATCGCCAGCGCTGAGCTGCAGCCGATCGAGACCGCCACGACGGTGCGCGTGCAGGACGGCCGCACGCTTTTGACCGACGGCCCGTACGCGAACACCAAGGAGGTGTTCGGCGGCTACTACGTGTTTGAGGCGGACAGCGTCGATGACGCGATCGTGCTGGCGGCGCGGATCCCGGCGGCGCGACTCGGCGGCGCGATCGAGGTCCGGCCGTTGGTGGAGCGCTAGCCCTGCTGGAAGACGTCTTCCGGGACGAATGGGGCCGTGTGCTGGCCTCGCTGGTCGGTTTCCTCGGCGATTTCGATCTCGCTGAGGAGGCGGCCCAGGAGGCGTTCGCGGTCGCTGCGGAGCGCTGGCCGCGTGACGGCGTTCCGGCCAACCCTGCCGCGTGGCTGATGGTCACCGCGCGAAACCGTGCGATCGATCGGATCCGTCGCGAGCGGACGCTGGCCGAAAAGACCCGGCAGCTGGAGGTGCCTGAGGTGACGATGGACGAGCTTGACGACACGGTGATAGAGGACGAGCGGCTCGAGCTGATGTTCACCTGCTGCCATCCGGCGCTCGCTGCCGAGGCTCAGGTTGCGCTTACGCTGCGCGCGCTCGGCGGACTGTCGACTGAGGAGATCGCGCGCGCCTTCATCGTTTCGGAGCAGACGATGAAGCGGCGCTTATCGCGTGCGAAGGCGAAGATCAAGGCGACCGGGATCCCGTTCGCGGTGCCCGCCGATCACCTGCTGCCCGACCGCCTGGACGCGGTGCTGGCGGTCGTGTACCTGATCTACAACGAGGGCTATTCGGGCCGCGTCGAC
>JBEKRJ010000671.1:0-3454 GCA_049518835.1 Solirubrobacteraceae bacterium | reverse complement strand
CTCGAGTCGCAGCTCCGCGTTCAAACAGGCGCGGAACAGATGGTGGTAGCGGTACCAGTCCCGCCGGTCGTCGAGCGGGACCACGAACAGGTTCGAGCGCGCGAGTGTGTCCAGCTTCCGCGCCGAGCCCGTGCTCTCGGCGATCGAGTCACAAAGCGGCCCGTTCACCCGCTCGAGGATCGACGTTCGCAGCAGAAGCTCGCGCGTGTCCGGGTCGAGGTCGGCAAGAACCTCCTCGCCGAGGTAATCGACGATATGCCGGTCATCCCCCGCGAACCTCGAGATGAACTCGTGTCGGTCGGCGCGGTTGCGCAGCGACAATCCGGCGAGATAGACGGCTGCCGGCCAGCCTTCGGCGCGCTGATGCAGCGCCGCCACGTCTTCGTCGGCAAGCTTCAGCCCGAGGACCTGGTTGAGCAGCACCCGGGCTTCCGTGCGCGAGAAGCGCAGCTCATCGGCATCGACCTCGACGAGCTGGCCGCGGGCACGGAGGCGAGGAACCTGAAGCGGCGGCTCGGTCCTCGTCGCGATCGCGACGCAGACGTGGTCAGGGAGGTAATCCAACAGCCGCCGCAAACCGGAGTGCACCGCATCGCCTTTGAGCTGGTGGTAGTCGTCGAGCGCGAGGACGAGCGGTCGCTGGAACGCCTCGAGCTCGCCGATCAGGACGGGCAGCATCTCGCTGACCAGGTCGACACCCGGCGCCCGCAGGAGCGTCAGCGACCGCGAGCCGAGTTCTGGCGTCACCATCCGCAGTGCCTCGAGGGCGTAGGCCCAGAAGCGGATGGGATCACTATCGGAAGAATCGAGCGTCACCCAGGCAAAACCGCGTCGGCCCCGCTCTCCGCTCCGCCACTGCGAGAGCAGCGTCGACTTGCCCCACCCAGCCGGTGCCCGGATCAGCGCGAGCCTCGCGCCTGGCGCGTCGGAAAGCCGGGCGACCAGCGCCTCACGCCCGATCCGCTCGCGCGGATCAGGTGCATGAAGCTTGGTCGAAAGAAGTGGCGCCTGCGCCTGCGCCGACACGGCCCAAGTGTAGTTCTGGGCTGAACGTCAAAGAGAGCTCATCACGCGGCTGAAGCGACGCCCTCGACACGGCAGAGCCGCGATCCTCGGCCGTGATCACCGGCATCACCGGGCTCGGCGGCTCCGGGCGGCCGCCTGTCTCAGGCTGCTGCCGGCGGAGCAGCGCCAAGCCCAAAGCCGGGGAGATCACGACCGACAGCAGCCCCGCGGCAACCAGGCCGGCGGCGCTCGCTCGGCTGACAACACCGAGTTGCAGGCCGATCTGCGTGGCGGCGACGATGCACGACCAGGCCGAACACTCCGAGCAGGATTAGCGTCCCGGCGGTGCTGGTCGAGCCCTTGCCTGAGAAGAACAGCGAGAGCAAGATGATCGCCCCGAAGTCGGCGATCGAGGCCGCCGCGATCAGGAGCTGACCGAAGCTGGTGCCGATGTTGCCGGAGTCCTTGAGCACCGGGACGATCACGCCAAGCGAGGTCGCGACGAGCACGATCGCGACGAACAGCGGCGACCTGACGAACCCGCCGCCCTTCAGGCCGACGCCGAGGATGATCGCGATCACAAACGACACTGCGAAGCCGAGCGCGGTGAGCTGCAGGACCCGCCCTCGCAGGCGCGCCACGTCGATCTCCAGCCCCGACAGGAACAGCAGGAACGCCAATCCGACGAGCGCAAGGATCGACACCGGGAGATCGGGCCTGACCCAGCCGACGCCCGAAGGGCCGATGACGATTCCGAGCACGATCTCCAGCACGATCGCGGGGAGCCGGAAGCGCGGGAAGAACCCGAGCGCCAGCGGCGCGAGCAGACCTACAGCAACGACGATGAGCAGATTGGTGAAGTCGACAGCGGGCATGAGCGGTAGTAGCTCTCAGCGGCCCAGCAGTCACTCGTCGACATGGGCGTGGCCACATTGCCGCTGAAGCGTAAGCAGCTCGCGGCGCCTTGTCCCTCGCCGTGCCTATGCAAACGCGCGTTTCTGCATCCCCGCGAGTCAGCCCTGCATCCGGCGAAAAGCAGGGCAGTGTTCGCTTGGCCACGTGCCTCGCCCAACATCGCGCGCCCACGCCCCCCCTTTGTTGAGCGCCGTTCAGATCCGTGACGCTTGTGCTGTTGTGAGCCATGACGGGGTTGTCTTACGTTCGAACGTTGAAAACCCGCAACCTACTGCACCTCGGCGCCACAGCCCACTACAACCGCAAGACGATCACCGTCACCCTCGACCAGCCCCACCCACCGCGCGTCGCTAAGGCGCTCGGCATGCTGCTCGACGAGCTTACCGCCGACCCGCCCGCAGACCGTCGGCCGACCATCTACCGGCTCAAAAATTAGCCTCCGACGCCAAGCCTACTTCCGGAGGTCTGAAGGCTAGTCATCGACATGGCCGACCGAGCCGCCAACCTCACGACCTCCGGTCGAAGCAGCCTCCCGGCCGACACGACCACCGACGCGCAGTCCCTGCTCGTGCTCTGCAACGGCTATTCCGTTCTCACGCAGCACCTCGAGGACCGTGGGTAGATCCTGTTCATCAATCGTGATCGTGACGTCTGATCAAGGAGCCGATCGAGCCGGAGTACCCGCTGATGCACGCGGACCTGACCTTGTTCACCTACTTCCACCTGGCGCCCGACCGGCCGCTGACCGAGGCGATCCTCGCGTCGGGGGCGACGGCGATCGCGTACGAGACTGTTGAGACGGCGGACGGGCGGCTGCCGCTGCTCGCGCCGATGAGCGAGATTGCCGGGCGCCTCGCGGCACACGCGGGGGCCTACTTCCTGCAGGCCCCACTCGGCGGCCCCGGACTGCTGATGGGGGGAGTCACCGGCGTGGCTCCCGCCCGGATCCTCGTGATCGGCGGAGGCGTGGTCGGGGCCGGAGCGACGCGCATCGCCCTGGGTTCCGAGGGGGAGGTGACGATCCTCGAACGCTCGCTCGATCGCCTACACGAGCTGGACCAGTACTTCGGCTCGCGAGCCCGGATCCTGATGTCCGACGCGATCATCCTCGAGCAGGAACTCCGCGAGGCGGACGTGGTGATCGGCGCCGTGCTGGTCCCCGGGGCCCTAGCCCCGCGCCTGGTCACGCGCGAAATGCTCGGTGTGATGAAGCCCCGCTCGGTGATCGTCGATGTCGCCATCGACCAGGGGGGCTGCTTTGAGACCTCGCACCCGACGACGCACTCCGATCCCGTGTTCGAGGTCGACGGCATTCTCCACTACTGCGTCGCGAACATGCCAGGCGCGGTACCGGTAACGGCGACGCGGGCGCTGACTAACGCGACGCTGCCCTACGTCCGTCGGCTCGCCAGCGAAGGTGTGGACGCGGCGCTCGCGGTGGACCCCGGCTTTGCGCGAGGGCTGAACGTCAAACACGGAGAGATCACCTACGCGCCCGTCGCCGAAGCCTTCAGCCAGGGGGCGCCGGTGGCCA
>JBEKRJ010000670.1:0-3462 GCA_049518835.1 Solirubrobacteraceae bacterium | reverse complement strand
CGGCCAACCTCATTCGGGGCGCCGCGACGACGATGGTGTATACGGCCTTTGTTTCGCCTTAACCCTCGGCGAACGTGCTGGCAACGTAGGCCAGCAGCGCCGCAATCGTGATCATCACGGTGTACTGGGCCGCAGTCGTCATCTCGGGCCGGGGCCTGAAGGCAGTCGCCGGGCTCTCGAGCGCCGGGGCGGTCCTCGGGACGCTCATTCCGGGCATCGCGCTCGTCGGCATGGGGGCGATCTATCTCCTCAACGGACACTCCTCTGCAGCGCCGCTGCACGTCCACAACCTGCTGCCGGCGTGGGCCGGCGTCGCCAGCCTGGTGCTGATCGTCAACAACTTCCTCTCCTACTCGGGCATGGAGATGAACGCGGTGCACGTCTCCGATCTGCGGGACCCGCCACGGGAGTTCCCGAAGACGATGTTCGTCTCGGTCGGGATCATCATGGCCGTGTTCATCCTTCCGGCGCTCGCCGTCTCGTTCATCGTGCCGGCCAGCGACGTGAGCCTCACCGCGGGTGTGATGCAGGCGTTCACCTCGTTCTTCGGCTACTTCGGCGTCTCCTTCCTCGTGCCGATCGTGGCGCTGATGATCATCGCGGCGATGCTCGGCGGGATGCTCGCGTGGCTGGCCGGTCCATCGACCGGCCTGTTGCTGATCGGTCGCGAGGAGGGGTTCATCCCACCCTACTTCCAGAAGCTGAACAAGCGGGATGAGCATCGTGCCGCGCAACACGATCGGGGTCTATTCGTTCTCGAAGTACTTCGGCGCGACCGGCTGGCGCCTGGGGGTCATCGCCATTCACCCCGACAACATCTTCGACGAGAAGATCGCGGCGCTCGGCAACGATGACAAGCAAGCCCTCAGCGAGCGCTACGCCGCAATCACTCTGGAACCGGAGCGCCTGAAGTTCATCGATCGGCTGGTGGCCGACAGCCGCGACGTGGCACTCAACCACACCGCCGGGCTCTCGCTCCCCCAACAGGCGCAGATGGCCCTCTTCTGTCTGTTCGCGTTAACGGACACCGCAGAGTCCTACAAGCAGAACACCCGGGCGATCATCGCCCGGCGCCTCCACGCTCTCGTCAAAGGGACGGGCATTGACCTGCCGCGCGATCCGCTGGCCGCCCACTACTACGTCGAGCTCGATCTGCTCTCCTGGGCCGAACGCAACTGGGGCACCGACTTCTGCCATTGGATGCAAGAGAACTTCGAACCAGTCGACCCCATCTTCCGTTTGGCTGAGCAGCACTCGGTGGTCTTGCTCAACGGCGGCGGTTTCGAAGGGCCCGAATGGTCGGTGCGCGTGTCGCTGGCCAACCTGCCGATGGACTCATACGAGCAGATCGGCACCTGGCTGCAGGCAGTAGGCGACAGCTACAAGGCGGAGTACGACGGACGACAACCATGATCGTGAAGACAGCCCGATCTCTTACATTCCCGCGTATTCGGGGTTCGACTAGGCTACGCCTCGGGTTCGCTGCGCGAGCGGCCCGAGCTGTCGTAGTTGTGCCCCACGACTCGCCCCTTGCCCTGGGCTGCGGCTCGCGCTTGAAGATTGCACGCGGCGGAGCGCTACGCGCGGCGATCGGCGCGTTCAAGCTGCTCGCCGGCGAGCTGTTCGTATACGGGAGCGCGTCGGGCGCTGGAACGCACCCATCCGTCGAACGGATTCGCTTGCCGGCGCCGCCGCCCACACGGCTGCAAAAGTCAGCGCCGCCGCCCCGGCGCGTATGCACGCCGTTGATTGCATAAGCGCCACCGCACCCGTCGCGCGTCGCTAAAGCTCCGAACGCCGGGCCGGTCGCGCCAGGTCGACCAATACTAATCGCCGGTAGAACGGATCATCGTATCCGTCCATCTCTCTTTGGTAGCATCTGGATTAGCTTCGCTCAAACCCTCGGCGAGCAACTTTCTCGGCTTTAGCGATCCGGCCGGCGTGTGCGACACCCTCGCAGGTGATCGCGGCAACCAAGGCCCGAGGAGTCCGAGTTCATGAACCGTCTCACAGACGTATCCGGTCGGCCCTGCCGATCGCCTGATGCCTCTCGTCCGGTGCCCTGCGAGCAAGGAGCGGCGGCATGATGGTCCTGATCTGTTATGACGGGTCCGCGGACGCGCAGGCGGCGATCGACCGCGCCGGGCAGTTACTGCCGGCAGCGACGCGACGGTGCTGGTGATCTGGGAGACGATCCTGGAGACGCTGACCCGCAACGGCTCACGGGGCCTGGGACTGGGAATCGTCGGAGCCCACGCTGACGACGGGACTGATGCGACGATCGAGAAGGCAGCGGTCGACACCGCCACTGATGCTGGGCAGCGTCTCGCACGCGGTGCTTCACCACGGCGACCGTCCCGTCCTGGTCATCCCATCCCCCGCCCTCGCCAAGGTGCGGGAACGATGGGCCGACCTCGTCAAGCTCACGGCCGGTGTGGCATGACCGGCCCGCCCAGGACTCGCCCCGGCCGGCTGATGGGAAATACCCCGTCATAACTGCTTTACCATGTTCCGGTATTTCACCGATCCGTGTACGGCCGAAGGCCCCCAGAACTAACCATTGGATCGGAGTTGCCGAGGGCGGCAACCATCCCGGCGCGAGTCGCCGGATCAGCGCGGTCCGCGAGCTCGCGAATTTCGTCGTATACGCCGTCGGAGTGGGCTCCTGTGGCACGTTCCGCCAACGGGGCGCGAAACCCAACACCTCGCGATGGAGCAGGCGAGCTCGACCGTCGGCCCTGCCGCGGCGCGTAACGGATTGGCGGCCCGATTAGAGCGTCTAGGACCCGGTTCTCCACCGTATTCACGGGGTGAGTGATGTTGAATACCGACCGCTCCGCCTGCCTGATCGGCCTCGGCGTCACGGCGCGGACACTGCTGCTGACGGGATGTCGTACGATCCGGTTGACCTGGCGAACAGGACGAGGGGTGACCTTACGAACCGACTTGCGAACAGCTTTCCGAAGCAGGCCCACGTCGCACCTCTCTCTCAGGTAGCCGGCCCGGTTGTGAAGTCTTTCACGTCCAGCACGGCTCTTGGAAGTTCAGCACCCCCACGCGCCCGAGCTCGGTACGTTCAGCGGATGAGTCCGTGCGCCAACTGGACGTGACTGCCAACGACCGCTTCAGCGACCTATGTGCAGGTCGTTTGCGAACGTGCCGTGGTTGCTGGGATTGACGTCGTTCACATGTGATCGACGCGCGCCTCACACTCGCCGATCCGACGACGTACGACCGAAACGACTGAAGTCGGCCGCGGGTCGGCGGGACCGTCGACGACGCAACGAGGCGAGCGAGCCACGGCCATCACGACAACGATCGCATTCGCGAGCGACCGATCGGGTCTGGCCGGAGGCGTGGCTTCCAGCAAGCCTCACATGCCGCTCGTCCAGTCGTCGAGTCTTGCACGAAGGTTGCAAGCGCTGGTGCTCGGTTCGGACGAGTGCGTTCCCGCCCGACCCG
>JBEKRJ010000669.1:0-3463 GCA_049518835.1 Solirubrobacteraceae bacterium | reverse complement strand
AGACGCCCGGGCACAGGATGTCCAGGCCGGCCACGCCGCCCGATCCGCTGCCGGCCAGCGACACTGTCAGCGTTGCCGGCGCGCTGCTCGTCGCGCCGGCCACGGCGAAGCCAGCGGTGTCGGTTGCGACGCACAGGATCGTCGATGCGCACGACACCGACGCGAGTGCCCGGCCGACGCGGGTGTGGCTCGAGCTGCGCACGCCGCCGGCGATCGGGGCCGCGGCGCGGCCCGTCTGCGCCTGTAGGCACAGCAGCGCGAGCGCGCAGCACAATACGCAGAGCATACGCGTGATGCTCCCGCGGTCGCCCCGAGCCGGTGGCGGCCGCCGCCGGCCAGCGGGCCCCCGTGGCATCGGCGTGTCTGTCCGCCGTCCAACCACAGACTCAGCCTCGCGGGCAGTCTACTGTGCCGAGGCGGCCGTGGCGCCCCGGCGGCCTACGACATGTTGATTGCCACGTACTTGGTCTCGAGGTATTCAGCGATCCCCTCGGGGCCACCTTCGCGTCCGAACCCCGAGTGCTTGATCCCGCCGAATGGCGCCGAGGCATTGGAGACCAACCCTTGGTTGAGACCGACCATCCCGGTCTCGAGCCGCTCGATCACCCGCAGCGCTCGCTTGAAGTCGTTGGTGTAGACGTAAGCGACGAGCCCGTACTCGGTGTCGTTGGCGGCTGCGATCGCCTCGTTCTCGTCGGTGAAGCTCTTCACCGGCGCGACCGGGCCGAAGATCTCCTCGCGCAGCAGGTGCGCGTCGTCGGGGACGTCGGTCAGCACGGTTGGGTCGAAGAAGTAGCCGGCGCCGTCGCGGGCATGCCCGCCGACGAGCGCGCGCGCGCCGCGACCAACCGCGTCGTCGACCAGCTCGGCGACCTTGCCGCGCTGGCTGGAGTCGATCAGGGGTCCGACCTCGACGCTGTCGTCGGTGCCGCGACCGATCTTCATCGTTCCCATCTTGTCGGCGAGCTTGGTCGCGAACTGGTCGGCGACAGCGCCGGCGACATGGAAGCGATTGGCCGCCGTGCACGCCTCTCCGATGTTGCGCATCTTCGCGATCAGCGCTCCCTGCACGGCCGCGTCGATGTCGGCGTCCTCGAAGACGATGAACGGGGCATTGCCGCCGAGCTCCATCGACAGCCGCAGCAGGTTCTTCGAGGCCTGCTCCATCAGCTTGATTCCGACCTCGGTCGAGCCGGTAAACGACAGCTTGCGGAGCCGCGGGTCGGCGATCAGGGGCCCCATCGTCTCGCTGGACGACGACGCCGTGATCAGGTTCAGCACGCCACCCGGCAGCCCCGCTTGCTCGAGGATCTTCGCCAACATCAGCATCGACAGCGGCGTCAGCTGCGCCGGCTTGACGACCATCGTGCACCCGGCGGCGACCGCCGGGCCGATCTTGCGCGTGCCCATCGCCAGCGGGAAGTTCCACGGGGTGATCAGCAGGCATGGGCCGACCGGTTGCTTCATCGTCAAGAGCCTGCCTACGCCGTTGGGCGCAGCGGCATAGCGACCGTCGATCCGCACTGCCTCTTCGGAGAACCAGCGCAGGAACTCAGCGCCGTAGACGACCTCAGCCTTGGACTCGCGCAGCGGCTTGCCCATCTCGAGCGTCATCAGCAACGCGAGCTCGTCGGCGCGGCTGATGATCGCCTCGTACGCGCGCCGCAGGATCTCACCCCGTTCGCGCGGCGGATGCTGGCTCCACTCCGGCCCCGCTTCGACCGCCGCCTGCAACGCCGCCTGCGCGTCATCCGCCGACGCGTCGGCAACCTCACACAGTGCATGCTCGGTGGCGGGGTCCTCGACTGTGATCGTCCCCCTGGCGCCGTCGCGCCACTCGCCGGCGATGTACAGCTGCTTGGGGACTTCCTCGACGACGCGCTGCTCTTCTGGGGCCGTGATCGTACTCATGCCGAGACCGTACCCCACGGGGCCCCGGGAGAAAAGCCCTCCGGCCCGCGCGGGCCGTTCGTCGCCGTGCCGCTGCGTTGCATGTCGCGCGCGGAGCTGAGTCCCCGTCGGGACTCAGCCCCCCATGCTCGTGGCGCGCCGGCGGCGCGGCCGGCTGCCGGGCTATGCCGTTTGGCGCAGCGGCGCCGGCTCGAGCGCGACGCTCAGCACCTCGTCGACGGTCATCGCGAAATGGAACGTCATCGCCTCGCGGACTTCCTGCGGCACGTCGTCGAGGTCGCCGCGGTTGCGCTCGGGCAGGACCAGGTCCGTCAACCCGGCCGCGTGCGCCGCAAGCACTTTCTGCTTGACGCCACCGATCGGCAGGACTCGTCCCTGCAGGGTCACCTCGCCGGTCATGCCGACCGTGTGACGGACGGGGCGTCCGGTCAGCAGCGACGACAGCGCGGTCACCATCGTCACGCCCGCGCTCGGGCCGTCCTTCGGGATTGCGCCCGCGGGCACGTGGACGTGGAACGAACGCTCCTCGAGCGCCGACGGCTCGATCTCGAACTCGGCCGCGTGGCCGCGCACGTATGACAGCGCGATCTGGGCCGATTCCTTCATCACGTCGCCCAGCTGTCCGGTCAGCGTCAGACCCGGCTTGCCGTGCATCGCGGTCGCCTCGACGAACAGCACGTCGCCGCCGGCGCCGGTGACCGCAAGCCCGGTCGCGACGCCTGGGACCGCGGTCCGGATCGCCGACTCCTGGAAGTGCCGCTGGCGGCCGAGCGCGTCGCGGACCTCGTCTAGCTCGATCACGACCGGGGCCTGCGCCGCACCCGACGCGATCTTGGTCGCCGTCTTGCGCAACAGCGTCCCGAGGTCGCGCTCCAGCTGACGCACGCCGGCCTCGCGCGTGTACTCGGTCGTGATCGTGCGCAGCAGCTCCTCGGAGATCTCGACTTCGCCGGCCCGCAGGCCATTGCGCTCGACCTGTCGCGGCCACAGGTAGCCGCGCGCGATCGCCACCTTTTCGGACGTCGTGTAGCCGTCGAACCGGATCACCTCCATCCGGTCCAGCAACGGGCCCGGAATCGTGTCGGCCACGTTCGCGGTCGCGATGAACAGCACGCCGCTGAGGTCCAGCTCGACGTCGAGGTAGTGATCGCGGAAGCTGTGGTTCTGGGCCGGATCGAGCACCTCGAGCAGCGCCGCGCTGGGATCCCCGCGCCAATCGGCGCCGACCTTGTCGACCTCGTCGAGCATGATCACCGGATTGATCGTGCCGGCGTCGCGCAGTGCGCGCACCAAGCGGCCAGGCAATGCGCCGATGTACGTGCGCCGGTGGCCGCGGATCTCGGCCTCGTCGCGCACGCCGCCCAGCGACATGCGCACGAACTCGCGTCCGGTCGCCCGCGCGATCGACTCGCCGATCGAGGTCTTGCCGGTGCCGGGCGGCCCGATCAGGGTCAAGATCGCGCCCTCGCTCCTGCGCCCGCGCGGCCGCGCCGGCAACTCGTCGTCGGCCTCCTGGCGCGCGTCCGGAGCGCCGGCGACGTCCAAGCCGCGG
>JBEKRJ010000668.1:0-3470 GCA_049518835.1 Solirubrobacteraceae bacterium | reverse complement strand
CCCGCCACACGCCTGATCGCCAACCTGGGGCACCTTGAGGAACTTCTACTCACCAAACGCGCCTGGGCGGAGTTCCTGTTCCGGGACAATGGCGCGGAACAAGAGCCGACAGCAGGACGCAGCAGTAGTCGGCGAACGTTGCCCGTCTCGGACTCTCGCATCCACTGCGCCAGAGATGCTTCTTATCGACATGGCGTCCGGACGCTCGCCACCGCCCGAATGGAGCAAGCTATCGATCGCCACTGGCCTTGAGCAATGTCAACACTCCGCACGGTCGCATCGACGGGACGCTGGCTTGCGCACTGGTTGGGTCTCACACCCCGCTTACGACGGGTCGTGTGCGTCGTTGGTCGGCACTAGCTTTCGCCTGGTAGCGATCGTCTTATGAGGGCTCGGGGCGCGCGAGTCGTGCGGCGGTCGAGGTCTTTGCTGTCAAGGGCCATCGGTTTCTCCCCATCTACGGCCATCGGTTCTCCCCGCCGGCGGCCATCTTTTCTCCCCACTGGCGGCCGTGAGTTCTCCCCACGACCAGGTGGGATTCAGCGACCGTCGCCGCGGAGCCGAGCCCGGAGGGCGAGGCGGAAGCGGCGATGGTCGCTTTAAGTCCGTCTCAGGCCAGGGGTCTCACCCCCTTGCCGGCGGTCGCTTGGGCGAGCCGGTAGCTGTCTTGCCCGTCGGTGATCAGCACGTGCGCGTGATGCAGGAGCCGGTCGACGGTCGCGGTCGCGAGCGTCTTTGGCATCAGCTCGTCAAACCCGGACGGGTGGATGTTCGAGCTGATCGCGATCGATCGCTTCTCGTAGGCCGCGTCGACGACCCGGAACAGCGCCTCGGCCGCGTCGGCAGACACCGGCAGCAGGCCGACATCATCGATCAGGATTAGATCTGCGCGGATCAGCTTCGCGATCGCTTTGCTGATGCTGTCGTCAACGCGGTGGCGGCGAAACAGCTGCGCGAGGGTCTCGAGCGTGTGCCAGGCGACGGTGCGGCCGTTGTCGATCGCGAGATGGCCGAGCGCTTCGATGAAGTGGCTCTTGCCGGTCCCGGACGGGCCGCAGATACAGAGCACTTCGGCACGGTCGATCCACTCCAGTGTGCGCAGCGCCTGCGCAGTGGGCTTCGGGATCGCTGATGCGTTCTGCTCCCAGGCGTCGAATGTCTTGCCGGCGGGCAGCCCGGAAGCTGTTCGCCGCATCCGGATCGTCGCCTCGTCGCGCCCGGCGGCCTCTTCGCCGAGCAGGATCCGGAGCACTTCGGCGTGCTCCCAGCGCTGCGCGGCGGCGGTCGCGATCACCTCCGGCGCGGCGCGGCGCACGTACGGCAGCCGCAGGCGCCGCAGCAGCCGTTCGAGCTCGTCGGGCAGCGGCGGTGGCGTGGGTGCCATGACGGTCACCGCCTCGCTCCCGGGCGCGGCTCAGCGTGGTCTGCGAGGACCAACAGCCGCGCGGCCAACTGCCGCGCGCGGGTGCTGTCGAGCTGGCAGACGGGGTCGGCCAGGCTCGGTGGGTCGCGGTCGGGGTCGTTTGTGAGCGTCAGCTCGATGTCCTGGCGCCAGCGGCCGTCGTCGAGGCACACGAGCCCCAACGGATCCAGGACGGCGCGGATGTGGGCGTACTCGCTCATCCTCCAAACCCCTCCCAGCTGCGGGTCGAACGCTGCAGCGAGGCGTCCTCCGACGCCCGGGGCGGGAACGCGATCACCTTTGCCGACTGGCGGTGAGCGAGGACCGCGGCCAGGTCCCCGTCGCCAAACCGGCCGGCCTCAGCGCACGCCCCAAGCGCGTCACAGACCGGCTCTGGGCCGTGCAGCTTGGCCAAGTCGACCGCTTCGGCCAGCTTGCGTCTGACGCGCTGCGCGCCGGCCGCGGCGGCGGCGATCAGCCACCGCTTGGCACCCTCGCCCAGCTCAAGAAACGCCCGCTCCTCAGCCGACCGCGCGCGGGGCTTGCGCTCAAGCGCCCCCGCCGGCCGCGGCGGATAGTGCTCATCGCAGATCGACGGGTTGCCAGGCGTGGTCAGCTGATGGCGCGCGACCTCGCACGGACCCTCCGGCCCGTCGACGTGCACAATCACCAGCTGCGACCCGTCGACCCTCGCCCACACGCACTCGTCACGCAGCCGACACGGGACCGAATAGACCGCGGCGCCAACGCTGATCGTCGACTCCCACGAAACCTTTCGCGTCTGCCCGTAGCACAGCGTGTGCGCCACCTTGGGCAGCGGGTGAAGCCGTGCCCGCTCCTCGGACAGCATCGCCGCCGGCGCCCGGCGCGTGATCCGGTGCTCGCGCGCGTTGACCTGCTCGCAGAAGCGCTCGCACTCGCCCTCAAGCTCAGCGAACGAGCGATACGCCGGCCTCAGGTTGTGATCGGTCGGGACCAGATCGGCCTTCGCGATCCGGACCGTTGCCTCAGAACCACCCTTGCTCTGGGGATCTGCCGGCACACACGTCGCAATCGTCAGTCCATAATGGCGGGCGACC
This sequence comes from Solirubrobacteraceae bacterium, assembly GCA_049518835.1. Taxonomy (GTDB): domain Bacteria; phylum Actinomycetota; class Thermoleophilia; order Solirubrobacterales; family Solirubrobacteraceae; genus Palsa-465. The sequence continues at coordinate 989 of JBEKRJ010000668.1, read as the reverse complement.
GCGACGATCTTCGGGTTGCGCACCGCGATCCCGCACACGTGATCGACCGACACCGTCTTCTCGTTGTCCGTCAGGCAGTACGTCGGCGCGCCCCCCAGCCGCCGCAGCGTGCGATCAAGTGCCATCACCACGCTCGCGAGCGTCTTATCGCGCAACGCCAGCACCACCCGAAAACGCGACCACGCCAGCCACGCGCAAAACAGCACCGTCGCGCGCCCCTCGACCTCGGGCCCGTCGCCGTAATCCCACTGCAGCCACAACCCCGGCTCGGGGATCCACGGCCGCGTCTGGCGGCTATGCCCCTGACGCCAGTGGCGCTTGGCCTGCGCGACCGTCCGACGCGTCGTCCGCTCCGACCCCTCATAGCCCATCAACGCCAGCGTCTCGTGCGCCTTATCAGCGCGGATCTTCCCGCGCGAACGCGCCACCAACTCTTCCACCTTCTCGCTAAACGCGCCGATCGCCGGCCGCGGACGAGCCGCTACCGCCAGCCCGCCGCCAGCCGCATCACGCACCGCCACCCAGTGCGCGACCGTCTTGTGATCACACCCAACCAGCTCCCCCGCCGCACGGAACGAGCCCGTCAAATCGAACGCTTCAAGAATCTCCATCACTTCCTCCGCTTTCTTCACGACGGCCTCCAAAACGCGCCTCGCGGTTGACAAGGCGCACCTCGTTACAGGCCGCTCAGGACAGAACCGTGGGGAGATCCGATGGCCACGCATGGGGAGATCCGGTGGCCACCAGCGGGGACTTCCGATGGCCGCCTACGGGGAGAATCCCATGGCCGCCGTCACCAAACCGGCCCTAAGCGCGGGCCACTTGCCCACCACAGGGTCCTCGCGCATCAAGCTGATTGGGATCGACGGATCGATCTTCGCAATGCTGACGCAACGGCAACCGTAACCGGTATCGAACCCTCCTTCGATGGCATCGGGGTCTTCTGCCAAAGAAAACGCCGAGGATGTCGCCAGCATGATGTATCTCAG
>JBEKRJ010000667.1:0-3476 GCA_049518835.1 Solirubrobacteraceae bacterium | reverse complement strand
GCGAACCACATGCTCGCGCTGGTCGACGACGTGCTGGACTTCTCGCGGATCGAAGCCGGCCAGCTGAGAGTCTCAGCGGAGCCGACCGCGCTGGCCGACACGGTCCGCGATGCGGTCGCGCTCGTCGCGACCCTGGCTGGCGATAACGAAGTGACGCTGCAGGTGAACAACAGCGGGCTCGTTGGCGATGAGCATGTTCACGCCGACGCTCGGCGGCTCAAGCAGGTGCTGCTCAACGTGCTCGTCAACGCGATCAAGTACAACCATCCCGGCGGGCGGGTTGACCTCTCGTTCGAGCTGCAGCACCCCCCGGCCGCCCGCGTGCGCATCCTGGTTGCAGATACGGGCATCGGCATCGCGCCAGATCATCTCGAAAAGCTGTTCGAGCCGTTTGAGCGACTCGGGGTCGAGAAGCGAGCGATCGACGGCACGGGCCTCGGGCTGACCCTGTCAAAAGGGCTGATCGAGGCGATGGGCGGAACGATCACGGCCACCTCGACCGTCGGCGTCGGAAGCACGTTCGCGATCGAGCTCGCGGTTGTCCCCGGGCCAGTGGCCGCCCACGAGCAAGGCATCTCGGGACAGCAGCCGCAACCCTCGGAGCCCTTTGGCGACGAGCCCGCGCGTCGGACGGTTCTCTATATCGAGGACAACGTCTCGAACCTGAGGCTCGCCGAGCGCATCCTGGAGCGGCTGGCCGCTGTCGAGCTGATTGAAGCGATGCAGGGGTCGCTCGGGCTGACGCTCGCCCGCGACCGTCGCCCTGACCTGATCATCCTCGACCTACAGCTACCAGACATGCAGGGCGAGGAAGTGCTCAAGCGCCTGAAGTCCGATCCTCGAACCCGGCATATCCACGTCGTCGTGCTGACGGCGGACGCGAGCAAGGGCACGGCTGAGCATCTCAAGAGCCTCGGTGCAAGCGAGTTTGTCTCAAAGCCGCTCGACGTACGACGGTTCCTGGCTGTGATCCAGTCTTACATCGACGACCCACGACGTCCTGACCCCTCCGCGTCGTAACAACGCCGCTCGCGACCAGAAGTCGCCGCCCGGACTAGCCGGTCCGCTCTCAGCCATCGGCTCGGGTTGAGCGCAATGCCAGGCGTCCGTTAGCGAGCACCAGCCGCCTTCTCGGCCCCGCGTGACCGACCTCGAACCCGTTCACCGCCACCGATTCTCCGGACCGATGAGCCGTCCCGAGTGCCGTCCGCGAGCGAGGCGTCCGAGCAGCAATATCGCCCGGAGAACCCGACCAATCTGCGTGAGAGCCGATGCGCCGGCGCGCGTCCAGAGGCGTGTCGTCAAGGCCGAGCCACAGCCGCCCGCGGCAACGCGGCCGGCCCGCGCAACTCTGCGGAAAAACCCGGAGGCCCAGAGTCGGGCGCGGTGCCGATAGCGACTCCACGGGCCGCCTCACCGGGCCTCTGGACCGACCTCGAATCGTCCACGACCACCGATTCCTTTTCGAACCGATGAGCCACGACGCACGCTGTAACGCAAGCCGGGAGCCACTGTCGCCGCGAGACCCGTCAACATCCGGCGGAGCCGACGATCGCCTAGCTAGCTAGAGTACGCCGCGTCGCCATCGACGGCGCCCTGTCTGCACCGCAGCCGTTGCTGGGAAGGCTGCGTCGCGTTGCTCGCGGTGGGGTCTTGGCGGCGCTCGCCGCGCTCGCGCTCGGCTTGGGCGCGCTTGCAGCAAGCATGCAGTGGAGCGCGGTCTTGCGCCGACGCGCGCAAATCGCCGTGCTCCTGCGCAAAGCGAGCGCGCTGCCGGCGCCAGCGCATCTGACCGCCGACCGCACGATGGGCCTTGCGCTCATCGTCGACGCGCTGGTGCTGGCGCTCGCGCTAGGGCTTGCATGGCGCTGGCGCGCTGCCAGCGCCACGGCAGCGGCACAGCGCGACCGTGCCACGCGTGACCTGCTTGAAGCAGAGCGCCTGGAGTCCCGCCTTCGAGGCGCGCTGCACGACATCGCCGCCGCGAGTGCGGGCGGCGAGCTCGACGACGGCGCGCTGGCGAAGCTGCTCGCCTCCCGCGTAGTCGACATGCTCAGCGCCGCCTCCGCGTCCCTCGTGCGCTTTGACGGCGAGCAGATGACCGTTATCGGTTCGTGCGGACCGTGTCCGGCGCCCGTGCGGTTTGCCGCGAGCACACCGTCTGCCTGCGGGCAGGTGGCGAGGACCGGCGACCCGGCACGCTTTGATCATTTCACCAGCCTCGCCGGCGAGGTTTCCCGGTTTGCCGTCGCTCAAGGCTTCACGTGTTCGGTTGCAGTGCCGGTGCGAATGCGCGGCAGGCTGTGGGGGTGCCTGGGCGTCACGACGCTCACGCCCGGCGGCTTTGAGGCGGGCACCGAAGCGCTGCTTGAGCGCTTCGCGACGGTGGCCGCCTCGGCGCTCGCCGCAGCTGAGGGGGGCCAGCTGCTAGACGAAGCCCGTGTTGAGCGCGCGCTGCGCGAAGTCGCCGCCGCGAGCGCCGCCGGCGACCTTTCAGAGCGCGATTTCGCTGAGCTCGTGTGCTCCAAGCTGGCGGGTGCGCTTGACGCCAACGGGACGGCGGTTCAGCGCCTCGACGGCGAGAGACTGACGATTGTGGGCTACTGCGGGAAGGCGACCCTTCCGTCAAACTTCCCGGCAAGCGGACCCGGGGTCGCGGCGCAGGTCGCGAGGACGCGCAAGTTCGTGCGCGTAGACGACTACCAGTCGCTCGGCGGCGAGATGGCAGCCTTGGCCGCCACCGACAGGTCCACCTGCGCGATGGGCGTTCCCCTGTTCGTGGACGGGAAGCTGTGGGGCTGCATGACCACCGCCACCGGACGCTCCGGCGGGTTTGCCCCCGAGAGCGAACGGCGGTTTGAGTGCTTCGCCCAGCTCATCTGCGCTGCGCTTGGCAAAGTCCAGGCCGAGGAACGGCTTCGGTTCCGCGCGCGGCTTGAGGAAACCCTTCGGGAGGTCGCGGTGGCCAGCGCCTCATGCGAGCTGGACGAGCGGGGGCTCGGCAGCCTGGTCGCAGACCGCGTCAGGGACCTGCTGGGTGCCGCCGCGAGCGGGGTGTTTCGCTTTGACGCCGAGTGGATAACGACCCTTGGTTACTGCGGGAGTGCATCGGTCCCCGAACGAGTCCCGCCGGGCGAGCCATCAATCGTTGCCGCGGTGGCGAGCACCGGCAAGCCAGTCCGCGAGGACAACTTCGCGGCGATTGACGGGCGCATCGCCTCGTCGGTCAGAGAGCGGGATGCCGTCAGCGGCGGGATTGGAGTGCCAGTGTTCGTTGGAGGCAAGCTGTGGGGGGCGATAACGGCCGGGAGTGCCGCCGCCGAGGGGTTCCCGCCGGACGGCGAGCAGGCGCTTGTGTCAACGATCACGGGAAATCCCCAGTCTCGATCATGGAAATTCCCCACCCTGGAGAGGCGCGGCTCGGCGAGCTGGTGCACGTTCGCGCATCGGGCTTGCTGTGCTGTCCAGCCGACCGC
>JBEKRJ010000666.1:0-3477 GCA_049518835.1 Solirubrobacteraceae bacterium | reverse complement strand
ATCCCGCGGTTGTGGCGTCTCATATACGAGGGTTATGTAGACGCCTACCAGGCGCGTCACCAACGTCACCGACGGTGGGGATTCGCTCCGTCGGTGACGTCCATCGATATGGTCTGTAGTCGACGTCACCGACGGCACCGGAGTGCATCGAGCCAGGTGGGCGCCCCAGTTGTGCGTGGGCCGCTCCTTCCCCGCCCCCGCCGCCTCGGCCCTTCGGTGCCATGTCACCGACGTGCAACGCCCACAAGTACGGGCTGTTCGCACATGGACCCGAACTAACGGTAGTTTGCGGGACGTCCGTATCGTCTCGCGCGTCGCATGCTCAGCTTTTCGACGCCTGGGTTGAGCTGGCGCTGAACCTATTCTCATGTTCGTGAGCTGCCGGGACCGGTGTGGGCGTGTGGCGCGGAACGTGGCTGGGGCTGCGCGAGTGGGGGTGTGACGGTGAGCGCCATGCCGGGGGTTGCTGTTGGGGGGTTGTTGGAGCGCGAGGTTGAGCTGGCGCGAGTGGATCGTCTGCTCGATCAGGCGAGCCATGGGGTGGGGGCGGTGGTTGTGGTGGAGGGTCCGGCTGGGATTGGAAAGAGCGAGCTGTTGGCGACGGTGCGAGCTCGCGCGCACGCGCGGGGGTTTGGGGTGTTGAGGGCGCGGGGGTCGGAGTTTGAGTCGGAGATCGCGTTCGGGGTTGCGCGTCAGTTGTTTGAGCCGTTGTTGCGGGCGGCCTCCCCCGCGGAGCGGCGTCGGCTGCTTGCTGGCGTTGCGGGGGTCGGTGCGCGGGCGTTGGGTGTCGAGGCGGGCGAGCCGCCGGCGGATCGGTTTGCGGCGATTCATGGGCTGTTTTGGTTGTGCGCGAATCGCGCTGAGTGTGACCCGCTGGTGGTGGTGGTCGATGACGTGCAGTGGGTTGATGATCCGTCGTTGTCGTGGCTTGGTTATGTGGCGCGGCGTGTCGCCGATCTTCGACTGCTCTTGTTGCTGGGTTTGCGCTCGGGCGATCCGGGTGCCGAGCGGAGCGAGCTTGCGCGGCTGGTCGGCGATGGCGGCGTGCAGCGGATGTCGCTGGGGCCGTTGAGCGCGGCGGCTGTCGGGGCGGTCGTGCGCGCGCGGCTGGATGAGGATGCCGACGAGGAGTTTTGCGCGGCGTGTAGCGAGCTGACCGGCGGCAATCCGTTGTTGCTGCGGGAGCTGCTAGCGGCCGCGGGCGAGGAGGGGTTGTCCACGAGCGGCGACAGCGTGCCCGCGCTGCGACTGATCGCGCCGGCGGCGGTCGGGAGCTCGGTGCTCGCGCGGCTGGCGCGGTTGGGCGTGGAGGCGATCGCGCTTGCGCGCGCGGTCGCGGTACTGGGCGCGGGCGTCGAGGTGATGCTCGCGGCGCGGCTGGCCGGGGTTGATCCGGTGGTCGCCGAGTTGGCCGCGGATCGGCTTGCGGCGGCGCAGATCTTCGCGCCGGCTCGGCCGCTTGAGTTCGTTCATCCGCTGATCGGGGCGGCCGTCCGCGAGGACATTGCGCCCGGCGCGCGTCGCGTCGCTCATCGCCGCGCAGCAGAGCTCCTCGACGGCGAGGGTGACGGGTCGCTGGCGCGGGTCGCCGCCCACCTGCTCGCGTGCGGCCCGGCCGGCGATCAGTGGGTGGTGGAGGCGTTGCGCGACGCTGCCCGTGAGGCGAGCGCAAACGGTGCGCCGGCGTCGGCCGCCACCTACCTGGAGCGAGCGTTGGTCGAGACGCCGCCACCGGCGAGCCGTGCGCAGCTTTTGCTCGAGCTGGGCGATGCGCAGCTGCGGGCGGGGCTGCCGGGTGCGACGGAGCGGATCCGTGCTTCGCTCGAGCTGTCAAGCGACCCTCGGCGGCGGGCCGAGACGTGTCTTGCGCTCGGTCGCGCGTTTGGCACCACCGGCAGCTGGGCGGCCGCGCGGGAGGCGTTTCGCCGCGGGCTGGCCGAGCTGTCCGACGGAGACGATGACCTGTCGCTCGAGCTGCGCGGCTTGTACGCATTGCTGGGACGCAAGGGGTTGCCAGACGTCAAAGACGGGCGGCTTAGGGCGCTGCTCGAAGGCGACGCGCCGGGACGCACACGCATCGAGCGTTTTCTGCTTGCTCAGCTCGCTCATGAGTCGATGCGATCGGGCGCGCATCCACACGACGAGTGCGTCAGGCTCGCTCGGCGTGCGCTAGCCGACGGCGGGCTTCTGCAAGACAGCGCGACGGACATGGCCGCGTACGGCTTCGCCTGCCACGTGCTGATGTGGTCGGGCGATCTCGCCGGCGCGATCGAAGAGCTCGGTCGCGCGATCGAACTGAGCCGGCGCCAGGGCTCGCCCGGCGCATTCGGCCGGCTCTCGTTCATTCGTGGCAGCGCGTACTACATGCGCGGAGACCTCTTGCATGCGCTGGCGGACCTCGAGAGCGCCAGCAACACAGAGAGCGAGGGGCGCGAGCCGTGGTTGCCTGGAGCGATGGCGTTTCGTGCGCTTTGCCTGTTCGAACGTGACGATCCTGCGGGCGCCGCGCGCGCACTGTCGTTGCCACGTCGTACATCGTTTATCAGCTACCTGTACGCGCTCGGGCTCGTCAAAGCGGCTCAGGGAAGCGCCCGACAGGGACTGGGCGCCCTTCTTGAGTGCGGGCGCGCCGTGCGAGTGAAGAACATTCCAAACCCAGCGATGAACCCGCCGTGGCGCTCGGAGGCTGCGCAGCTCGCCGCGGGCCTGGGCGAGCGAGACCGTGCCGTGCAATTGGTTGGGGAGGACCTGAGGCTCGCCCGTGCGTTCGGCGCGCCACATGCGCTCGGTGCCGCGCTGCGCGGCGCGGGGATGATCGAGGGCGGCGAGACCGGGCTCGAGCTGCTGGCAGAGGCAGTCAAGACCCTGGAGCGCTCGCAGTCACCGCTGGAGCTCGCCCGCGCGCTGTCGGACTACGGTGCCGCGCTACGGCGCGCCGGCCGCCGCGTGAAGGCGCGCGCCGAGCTTGAGCGGGCGCTGGATCTGGCCTATCACTTGGGCGCGCGGCGGATCGCCGCGCACGCACGCGGCGAGCTGATCGCCGCGGGCGCGAAGCCTCGCCGCGACGCGATCACCGGCCGCGACGCGCTGACCGCCGGCGAGCTGCGTGTCGCGAGACTCGCCGCCGAGGGGATGACGAATCGGCAGATCGCGCAGGCGTTGTTCATCACCACCAAGACCGTGTCGGCGCATCTCGGCCGCGTGTACCGCAAGCTCGAGCTCACCCGCCGTGGGCAACTCGCAACCGCGCTCACCGGCCAGCTGCGCGACAGCAGCGAGGATCTGAGCTGAGCGCCACGCGGCGATCAGTTCCTAGCAGGGCCGCGGCGCGCAGCAGCAAACACGGCCCCCCGCCCTGCAGCCCGCAGCTGGTCGGGCGAGACGGGCTGGCATGAAGATCGCCACTCCCAAACGGTGCGGTGATCATCGACGCTCACAATCGACCGCTCAATCGTCCACGTCGAGGCAACTCTCCGC
>JBEKRJ010000665.1:0-3481 GCA_049518835.1 Solirubrobacteraceae bacterium | reverse complement strand
CCGCTGCCGGTGGCGAAGGCGACTTTCAGCATGGGATTTCCTCCATGACAGTCGGTTGGTGGGTGACGTGCTCCTGGTCGAGGAGGCAGTTGGCGGCGTCGATCAGGAGCGACAGGCTGCCGCGGTACACGACGGTGGGCCTCAACTGCGCCCCCAGCCGGTCGTAGACCGGGAACCCGAGGCACAGGTGCGCGGCGCCGAGGCGGGCGGCCGCCGCCCTCGCGTGGCTCCCGGCGATCACGAGCTCAGCGCCACCGTCGGCGGCTCGCGCTTCGAGGTCGCACAGATCGCCGATCACGACCTCCTCGCACGGCATCTCCGCCAGCCCCCGGGCCCGCTGCGGTGCCACCGCGGCGACGATCTCGGCGCCGACCTCCGCCATCTGGGATGCGACGGCGAGCAGCAGGTCGGGCTCCAGGGCGAGGGCGACCCGCCTCCCACCGAGGACGAAGTGGGCGTCGAGCAAGCCGTCGGCGAGCCGCCGGCGCCAGCGCCGCACCGGCTCGGGAACGGGCCGGCCGCTCTGGTCGGCCAGGTCGGCCACGAGAGCGTCGACCGCACCCAAGCCGGTGAGACGATCGTAGTTTCGGGCGGGGACGCCCGACCGGGTCTCGAGGATCGCGCCTGCGCCCGCCATGCACGACCCGGCGACGACGGTGGCCTGCGAGGATCCGATGCGGCGCAGCTGCGCGGCGGTGGTTCCACCGGTGGTCAGCGGCGACCAGCCGTCGGCGAGATGACCGTCGAGGGATCCGGAGAGGTCGGGCACGACAATCGGCTCCAGGCCGAACGCACGTATCAGATCACGCAGCTCGTCAATGTCGACGGCGGACAGCGCCGGGCTGGTGAGAACGTTGATCTGCCCCGGTACCCGGTCGCGGGTGTTGACTGAGAAGGCGGTCACGATCGCCTCCACGGCGGCGGCCCAGCCGTCCTGCAGCCCGCCTTTGAAGTCGGGCGTCGAGGCGTGCACGACTACCGGTCCCTCGGTGCGCTGCGCGCCGAACGCGGGCGGCGCTTGGCGCCAGACGTTCAACGCGCCGGCGACGTCTTCACCGTTTGCCTCGGTGAGCCCGGTCGTGAGCACGCCGATCACGTCGGGCGTGTGGCGCGCTGCGATCGTGCTCAGGGCTTCAGCTAGACACTCGCCTCCGCCGAGCACGGCCGTCACCTCGGTCAGCGCGGTGGTCTGGAGCGGGATCGGCTCCCGGAAGTGGCGGGTAAGCAGCGCTTTGGCGAACGCCGAGCACCCCTGCGAACCGTGCAGGAGCGGCATGCAGCGGGCGACGCCGAGGAACGCGAGTGCCCCGCCGAGCGGTGCGCTGTGCTTGAGCGGATCGACGGCGCCGACGCTCGCGCCTGTGGCAACTCGGGCCATCTATGCCTCCCCCCCGGTCTCCCACGGCGCCGGACGGCGCACCTGCTCCCACACGGGGCTGGACAGGGCTTGGTCCAGCCGCCGAGCGAGCTCGACCATGCCGACATAACCTGCGTAGGGAATCTCGCGTTCCTGGTTGACGTCGAGGAATGGGATGCGCGCTTTCAACGCCGTGTACTGGTTGCGGCCACCGGCGATCAGGATCTCGGCGCCGGTCTCGCGGACGGTGCGCAGGATTTCGGCGGGGTTGCCCTCCTCGATCAGCACGGCCTGCGCACCGAGCAGCTCCCGGATGCGCCCGACGTCGTCCTCGGTGCTCTTCTTGGTCCCGGTGGCCACCACCTCGATCCCCAGGTCCTGCAGGGCGGACACCATCGACCAGCTCTTGACGCCGCCCGTGTAGAGCACGGCTCGCCGACCCGCGAGCCGGGGGAGGTAGGGGGCCAGGCGCCCCGCGAGGAGCTCCTCCTGCTCGGCGATCACGGCCTCGGCGCGCACGGTCAGCTCGCCGTCTCCGTCGTCGAGCAGGCGGGCAAATGACCGCAGCGTCGCGCCCATCTCGCGCACGCCGTAGAAGCTGCCTTCGAAGAACGGGATGCCGTAGCGCTCGTGGAGCCCGCGAGCGAGGGATAGCAGCGCCCGGGCGCAGACGACCATCGTCGCCCGCGCGCGGTGCGCGCATGCGATCTCGGCGACGCGGGCGTCGCCGCTGACACGCGACAGGACCCGGATGCCGAGGCGGTCGAGCACCGGCAGGACGCCCCACAGCTCGCCGGCGATGTTGTGCTCGCCGATCAGGTTCACGTCGTAGGGCGTCGTCAGCGGCGGCTCCGCCGTGCCGATCACATGAGCGAGCAGCGCCTCGCCGGCGAGCCGGTTGCCGAGGTTCTTGCTGCCGGCGAAGCCCGGGGCGTGAACGGGGACGACGAGCAGCCCGGTTGCGGTGGCCGCGGCTGCGCAGACGGCATCGAGGTCGTCGCCGATCGTCGCCGTGACGCAGGTCGAGTAGACGAACACCGCCTCCGGCCGGTGGGTACTCGCGACCTCGACGATCGTGTCATAGAGCCGGCGCTCTGCGCCGAACACGACGTCCTGCTCCGAGAGGTCGGTGGTGAACCCCCGCCGGTAGAGCTCTGAGCCTGAGGACAGGCTGCCGCGACCGTCCCAGGAGTTACCGCAGCAGGCGATCGGGCCGTGGACGACATGCGCTGCGTCGACGATCGGGACGAGCGTGATCATCGCCCCGTCGAAGGCGCATCCGCCGGCGGCCGTCCCCGGGGTTGGCGTGGGACACCCTGCTCGGCGGGCCATGGCGCTCTTGGCTCGGTTATGGTCACATGCCGGCTGCTCGAAGCGCGCGGCGCGATCGACGACGCTCACAACTCACCGGACCAGGTCAAAGCTGTGGGTCGGGGCGCGCCTGTCGAGCTCGTCGAGCACGGTGTTGATCAGCTGGGCCAGCAGCGAGACGGAGCCCTCGTAGCCGACGATCGCGAACCGATGCAGATGGTGCCGATCGAAGATCGGGAAGCCGACCCGCACCAGGGGAACATCCGCTTCCCGGGAGAGATATTTCAGGTGCGAGCTGCCGATCAGCAGGTCGACCGGCTCGGTGAACACCAGCGAGCGCAGGTGCCACAGGTCCTTCCCGGGCCACACTGTCGCCGCATGCCCGAACGGGCTGCTGGCCAGCACCGCCTCCGCGCGCTCCGCGAACGCTTCGTCCCCGTTGGTCGACAGCACGTGTACCGGCTCGACGCCGAGCTCGAGCAGGAACCCAAGCAGCGCCACGACGAGATCGGGATCTCCGGCGATCGCCACCCGCTTGCCGTGCAGATAGGCGTGCGAGTCGGCCATCGCGTCGATCAGCCGTCCCCGCTCGCAAGCAAGCGAGCCGGGAACGGTCGTCCCTGTCAGCCTGGCCACCTCGGTGACGAAGCGGTCGGTGTTGGCCACGCCGATCGGCATCTCGAGCGTCATCTCGTCCTGCTCCCAGTCGTGGCGCACCAGCCCCACCGTCTTTCGGGTGGACGCGTGCTGGAGGAACACGGTCGCGATCGCGTTCACCGCGTCGGCCGCGTCCGACAACGGCGTCCCGCCTGG
>JBEKRJ010000664.1:0-3482 GCA_049518835.1 Solirubrobacteraceae bacterium | reverse complement strand
GGAGGTGCGGGTTCCGGTGGCGCAGGTGCCGGTTCCGGTGGCGCAGGTGCCGGATCCGGTGGCGCAGGTGCCGGATCCGGTGGCGCAGGTGCGGGCGGAGGTGCCGGTGGCGGTGGCGGAAGTGCCGGCGATGTCGGCGGCAGCAGCGGCGTGGGCGGCGGTACGGCGGGTGCCGGTGCCAGCAGCGGCGCCACCGGCAACACTGGCGCCGGCAAGGCAGGCCCCGTCGGTGGCGGCGCCGGCGCGGGCGATACCGCGGCGCTCGGTCACGCGAAAGTGCTCGGCACGGTCGCCGGCGTCCCGGTCGGCTGCAGCGGCCCAAGCGGTGGGTCATGCCACGTGACGCTCACGCTGACCGTCACGGAGACGCTGAAGGGCTCGAGGGTCGTCGCGATTGCCGCCGCTGTCGATCGCGCTGGGACAAGCCGCAGGGTCCTGGTGCTCGGTAAGGCGACGGCGTCACTCGCCGCCGGGCAGGCCAAAACCGTTCACATCGAACTCAACGGCGCCGGCTCGCGATTGCTCGCCCAGGGCCACTCGTTGACTGCGATCCTGACGCTCACCGAGACCGCCGGCGGCGGGTCACGCACGGTCTCGAGCCAGACGATCACGTTCACCCACAAGGCCAACACGCGCCATTCAGGCAACCGTTAGCTAGTTTGGCTAGCTAAGGCGAGCGCCTACGCGTCCGAGGACTCGGTCACGAGCGCGTGTGCGACTCGCTGCCGGGCGCGGTGCAGCCGGGTCGTGATCGTCGCCTCGCGCACCCGCAGCGCCCGCGCCGCCTCACGGTAGGACAGCCCGATGACGTCGATCGCGATCAGCGCGTCGCGGAAGTCGTCGGGCAGCGCCGAGATCGCGCGGTACAGATCCTGGCGCTCGAGCCGGGCTTCGGGCTGGGTGGCGGCGCGGTCGTCGACGAACTCGTATTCCTCTGGCATCGGCGCGGTCTGGGGACGGCGCGCGGCGGTTCGGCGCTGGCTGAAGAACGTGTTGCGCAGCACCCGCAGCAGGTAGCCGAGGTCGTCATCGGAGTGCAGCAGCCGCGGCTTGCGCAGGACGCGGGCGAACGTCTCCTGGACGAGGTCCTCGGCCTCCTCACGCGAGCCGCACAAGCCCCACGCGGCGCGATACAGCCGGTCGATGTGATCACCGAGTGCCTCCGGGTCGAGTTGACGTTCGCGGGTCATGCGGTGGCGGGCCGAGGTCAGGGCTTACGCACCGCCTGGCCGGTCCTTGGCCCGGCGGTCGGGGGCGCTACTGCAGATCAGACAGCGGACGCGGGGCCGGCCCGACGTACTTGGCTGTCGGGCGGATCAGGCGTCCCTCTCGTTTCTGCTCGAGGATGTGAGCCGACCACCCGGCGGTCCGGGCGCAGGTGAACATCGACGTGAACAGCTGCGGCGGCACGTCGGCGAAGTCGAGCAGCACCGCCGACCAGAATTCGACGTTGGTCGCCAGCACGCGATCGGGCCGGCGCGCGTGCAGCTCGGCGAGCGCCGCTTGCTCGAGCGCCTCGGCGACCTGCACCCGCCGCGCGCCGAGCTTGCGCGCGGTCCGCCGCAGCACTCGCGCGCGCGGATCCTCGGCGCGATACACGCGGTGGCCGAAGCCCATCAGCCGCTCGCCGCGGTCCAGCAGCTCGCGGGCGTAGCGCTCCGCGTCGCCCATCGCCTCGACGTCGTCGAGCATCTTCAGCACGCGTGAGGGGGCGCCGCCGTGCAGCGGCCCCGACAGCGAGCCGACGGCGGCCGACAGCGCCGCCGCCGCGTCGGCGCCCGTCGAGGCGACGACCCGTGCGGTGAACGTCGAGGCGTTCATGCCGTGCTCGGCGGCCGAAATCCAGTAGGCGTCGATCGCCTCGATGTGCGTCGGGTCGGCCTCGCCGCGCCAGCGGATCAGGAACCGCTCCGCGATGCTGTTGGCCTTGTCGACCTCGCGTTGGGGCACGGGCGGCCGGCCGATCCCGCGCGCGGACTGGGCCACGAACGACAGCGCCATCACCGAGGCCCGCGCGAGGTTGTCGCGCGCCTCCTCGTCGGAGATGTCGATCAGCTGCGCAAAGCCCCACTGCGGCGCGAGCATCGCGAGCGCTGCCTGCACGTCGACGCGCGGGTCGCCGGAGCGCACGCTCAGCGGGTGCGGCTCGGCGGGCGGCATTCCCGGCAGCAGCCGCCCGTCGACGAGCAGCCCCCACACCTGCCCGAACGGCACGTTGCCGACCAGTTCCTCGATGTCGACGCCGCGATAGCGCAGCGCACCGCCCTCGCGGTCGGGCTCGGCGATCTCAGTCGCGAACGCGACGACCCCCTCGAGACCCGACTGGACTTCCGTCGTGACGCTCATCGTTGTGCTCCTGGGAAGCGTATGGCTGTAAAGGCTAGTGGTCCCGTCCGTTAGCGGACGGCTCCACTAGCTAGCTACGCTCAGGCGCGATGGATCCCGACCTCCTGTTTTCATCGGCGCTCGAGCTCGCGCGCCTGATCCGCGCCGGCGAGCTGCGCTCGCGCGAGCTGGTCGAGGCGTCGCTGCGACGGATTGACGACCTGCAGCCGCAGCTGGGCGCGTTCACGCACGTCGCGCACGAGTCGGCGCTCGCGTGCGCGGCGCAGATCGACGCCGGCGACCGGCGCCCGTTCGCCGGCGTGCCGATCGCGATCAAGGACAACCGGCCGGTCGCGGGCATGCCGCTGACGGTCTGCAGCGACCTGTTCGGCGACTTCGTCCCCGACTACGACGCGTTCGTCGTCAGGCGGCTGCGCGAGGCCGGGTTCGTGATCGTCGGCAAGACCGTGATGCCCGAGCTCGGGATCCTGCCGACGACCGAGCCGCGGCGCTTTGGCCCCGCGCGCAACCCGTGGGCGCGCGACCGCACGCCCGGCGGGTCGAGCGGCGGCTCCGCGGTCGCGGTCGCGGCCGGGATGGTGCCGATCGCGCACGGCAACGACGGCGGCGGCTCGACGCGGATTCCCGCCGCCTGCTGCGGCCTGGTCGGGCTCAAGGCGGCGCGCGGCCGGGTGTCGGTCGGCCCCGAGGAGGGGCAGAGCTTCCTCGTCAGCGACGGCGTGCTGACCCACACGGTCGCCGACACCGCCGCCGCGCTGGACGCGATCGCCGGCTATGAGCCCGGCGACGCGGCCTGGGCGCCGGCGCCCGAGCTTCCGTACGCGACCGCCGCCGCGCAAGACCCGGGGCGGCTGCGAATCGGCCTCGCGCTGACGATGCCGATCGCCGGCGGCACGCTCGACGAGGCCTGCGCGCGGGCCGCTCGCGATGCCGCGGCGCTGCTCGAGTCGCTCGGCCACCAGCTCGAGGAGGTGGCGCCGCCGTGGGACCAGGCCGACGTGCTCGCGGACTTCACGCGCCTGTTCGGCCCGGCGGTCTGCACGACGGCGGCGATCGGCTGGCGGCTGGCCGGGCGCGAGCCCGACGCGGCCGACGTCGAGCCGCTCACCTGGGAGCTGTGGCAGCGAGCCAGCCGG
>JBEKRJ010000663.1:0-3484 GCA_049518835.1 Solirubrobacteraceae bacterium | reverse complement strand
GCCTTCCAGACGCTGGGGCTAATCGACCGCGGTGTCCTACAGCTCGGCGGTCGATACACCTACGTGCGGGTCGCTGCGCCCTGTCTGGGCGCCAGCCCGAAGACCGAGACCAACCGGCAGTGACTTGAGGCGATGATCACCTACTCCGATGATGGCTCTGCCTGCGCGCTGGTGCAGCAGCTGCAGCACTTGGGCCAGATCGCCGCGATGAACGAGGAATTCCACGCCCTCGGACTCGCCACGCTGCAGGTCAACGACATCGACCCGGCGAGCGGCGGCAACTGGCAACCAGGGGACATCGATATGACCTCGCTCGACACAGCACGGCTGCTGCTGATAATCAACGGCGCGCCGGGGGTCCTGTGGCACGCGCCTGATGGGCAGCCGGTCACCGCAAACCTGCTCTCGTCCAGCTCGCGCGCGTTTCTGAACAGCCTGCTGGCCCAGCAGGGATTCAACGACGAGCTTTCGACCACCAACTGGTGCGGGCGACCGTACCCGGCCACAGGGATCCCCCAGCTGGTCGCGGCCCGCTGGATCAACCCACAGACCGGGACCGTGACCGTCGCAGGCAAGAGCTACGGACGAAACGTGCGCCCCTGTAACGCCGCGGCGCAGGTCACGTTCGCGCACAAGACCGGCTTCTCCTACAACTACGCATCCGACGCCGGCATCGTCAAATCGCTCCCAGGACGACCCTACCGCCACTACATCGTCGCGTTCATCTCCAACCTCGGCAACCGCTACAGCGACCCGCAACTCGCTGCGGCAAACACGCTTCCCTGCTTCGGCGTCCCAGGCATCTGCTACACGCAGAAGATCGCCCAACTCGGACACGCCATCGACACGCTCCTCACGACCTTGCAACAAGCAACCTGAGCAAACCACCGGCGACAGGCGCTCCAGACCGTGACAGGCACCAGCTGCAAGTCGCCGCGACGCCACGGCGGACCCTTCCCGCTACCCGCTCGTGGGCGAGCGCGAGCAGCACGGGTGGCTTTCGACGTTGGTGAGCGGCCCGCGGCCGCTGCCGCGTCGCGCGCTGGAGTGAGTGGGGACGGTTTGGCCGGTCCAAGCGCTGGCGCTTGGCGACGCGGAGGCAGGAGCGCCGGCGGGCGCGATGCTTGTCACGGCGAGCGCCTGGTCGGCGTCAACTGAGCAACTCGGAATCGTGGGCACGGAAAATCGCCGCGTAGTCGCCGGCTGCGGGCTCGTGGAGTGCGTGTACCAGAGCCCTGATCTTCGGTGTCATCACAAGGAGGCAGCGAGCGGGCTGCCCGCGGCCGGCTTTGCCATACGCATGCGGGGTGCCCTTAGGCGCAGAGACCCCACCGTGAGGACCGATCTCGCGGATCTCGTCGCCGATCCGGAACCGCAACGCGCCCTCGAGCACATACCAGGCCCCATCGTCGACGTGATGGACCTACAGCGGCGCGATCCACTCGTATGCAGACTCGCCAGCATCCGTCCACTCGACACGAAATCGCTCTCCTGTCCACCGAGCTGGCCGCCTACGAGCGATTCGCAGAAAACTCCCGTCGGCAACACCAGGCCGATCCTACCCGGTCGCAGACCGCGTCGCAAAGACAGCTAATCCAGGTTCCTTCGGCCGCGGCGCGGAGTCCTCCTCAGGCTCGCCGCCGACAACCGCTTCGACGCGATTGCCGCCACGCTGCCGCAGGTCGCGCTGACACACGGAGCACCAAGCAGCACTTCCACCAAACGCCGCCACGGCCGCCCGTTACGGCACGTCTGGCACACCGAGCGGCGGCTCGCCGGCACCCGGGCCGAAGCGCCTCGGCGCTATCAGCATCCGTCAACCCGGACCCTCCTCAACCCGCGACCCTCCGCTGGACCGCGCGCATTATGGGGCGACTGTCCTTCACGGTGGACGGCCAGAAGCATCGGATGTTGACGGCGCCGCGATATCGTACGCGCCCCCACAGAATGGCAACCGGGAGGTTCTTATGCGTATCCTTACGCGTGGCGCGCTCGCCATATCGCTGGCGGCGTGCGTTTCACTCGTGCTGGCTGCAACGACGATCGCCAAGCATGGCCCGCCGCACGGCCGCCTCGGCTTGCAGGTCATCGGGTTGCAGCCCGGAGATCGGTTCGGCATCGACCAGGTCTACAACTCGTTCGGGTGCACCGGCAAGGACGAGTCACCTGGTCTACGCATCTCCGGCGTGCCTGCGTCAGCAAAAAGCCTGGCCGTCACTATCTTTGATCCCAATGCTCCGACCCAAAGCGGGTGGTGGCACTGGCTGGTCTACGACCTGCCGATGACAACCACGAACCTCGGAGAAAATGCCAGCGCGGCAGGGCTCCCGCAGGGCGCGAAGCAGGGACCGAACGACTTCGGCACCATCGGCTATGGAGGCGTCTGCCCAGCTCAGGGGAGCCCTCCGCACCACTATCGCGTCACCGTCTGGGCGCTCAAGATCGCTCAACTCGGAGCCCCAACCGGCTCCACCGCCGCGTTGATCGACTACCTCATCGAGGCCAACGCAATTACGCACAGGACCGTGATCGTGAAATACAGCCGCCGACCCGATCATCCGAAGCGCTGCAGACCGTCATCACCGCCTGAGTCTCGGTCCAATCCAATCCCGCCGCGGTGCCCAATCGTACGGGCGGCCGCGGCGGCCTACCGCCTTTTGTTCCACGTGCTGGGAGCATCAGCGCGCACAATCCGAATGGCCATTTCGCTACAGGCGACGTTGCGATCGCGCCGCTCCGGCCGATTTCCGCTACCGCGCATGATCGAGCTCGCGCACGTCCGAGCGTCCCAGAGCCGACCTCCGTGGCCGCCGCGAGCTTCTCCTTTGCATCCTCGCGCCGGCTTATGCATTCAACGGCCAGCGGGCGGTCGTGGAGCGTGGCGTTGAACTGATGCTTAGCTTCCTTCGGGCGGCAAGGCGGTCGGTCGCGAACGGCGCGTCCGAGCACCTCAGCGTCGTCCTCGGCGCGGTGACAGCGGGCGCGACGAGACGATCAGCGGGTTGATCGTCAGCTCCAAAGGAGGAGCTCATGCCTACCACTCTGCCTACCTGCGCCGGGCCGCGCCGTTCGCCGGCGACCCTGCCGGGCTATCACCATGGTCGCCCACCTCGCAACAAAGGCCAGCGCTACCCAGCCGATCCGCCGACCGTGGAGGAGATGATCGCGGTGATGCGCGCCGCGGGCGAGCCCCGCGCCGGCTGGCGGGTGCGGGCGCTGATCGTGATCCTATGGCGCGCCGGGCTGCGCATCAGCGAAGCGCTGGCTTTGGCCGAGACCGACCTTGACCTTGGCCGCGGCGCGGTGCTCGTCCAGCGCGGCAAAGGCGGCCGCCGGCGCGAGGTCGGCATGGACGCCTGGGCCTTTGAGCAGCTCGCGCCGTGGCTTGAGGTCCGCCGGACGCTCCCAGTCGGCCCGCTGTTCTGTGTCGTGCGGGGGCGCGACCGCCCGCCGGCCGTGCTCGGCGCCGGCGATCCGCGTCCAG
>JBEKRJ010000662.1:0-3489 GCA_049518835.1 Solirubrobacteraceae bacterium | reverse complement strand
CTCTCCACGCAGAGCGAGACGTTCCGCACCAAATGGGCCGCTCACAACGTCCGCTTTCACGACGCCGGCACCAAGCGCCTGCGCCACCCCATCGTCGGCGACCTCGAGCTCACCTACGAGGCGATGGCGCTCTCGGCAGACACAGGCCTGACCATGTTCGCCTACACCGCCGAACCCGGCACCAAATCAGAGCAAGCGCTCCAACTGCTCGGAAGCTGGGCAGCAACCCCAGTCGAGCCCGACCTCCACACAACCGACCAAGCCTGAGCGCCGACCCGCGCCAAGCGCGAGGTCTCGCGCTTCGCCCGCTGGCACCGGGACGCTCGACCAACGGAAGGCGGGACTCGCACCCAATCAGGGCGTTCCCAGCTCGATGCCAACTGCCTGCCGATCTCTGGCGGAGTCGGCCTGCCCTGCATCCGTGGTTTTCGGGTCTGCCGTGGCCGCCCTCCCTTGCCGGCAACTCGGGTCTCGCTGCAGACCACCGAGACGCGTTAGCGCGGAACCGTGCGTCCGCCGGCGATCGCTTTCGTCTCGGGAGTGCCCTTAGAGCTCACGATTGCATCGGCGACGAAACGTATTCCCGCGGCCACGCGCTGCTAGCCGGTCCCGAGCAAGCAGGGGTCTGGCACCCGCCAAGACCGGGCGATTGCTTGCGCGTGAACGCGATCGTCAGCTCGTGTACGCCGGAGCGATCCTAGTTGTCGGAGAAGCGGCTCAAGAGCGCGCTCGTGCTTGCAGCGCTTGTGCAAGCACCTCGAAGAGAAGCGACGACCTCAAGGTGGAATTCGGCGTCGTCGCTTATGGCGCAATCCAACAGTCTCGGGATCCCCGTCCAGAGCGATGCTTCTCACGGCGCGGTCGACGGCACGGCGCACGACGGCGTGAGCGACGTCGCGGCGCCGCTTGCTTCAGGCGACGCCCCAGCAAGCGCGAGGGCGCGAAAAAGACCGTCCAGCGAAGCCGCGTTCACGACGCGATCCTCCGCAGACGCGGCACGATCGTCGGCGTACGGTGGCCGTCGCTCGCACGACTGCATTCGCCCGCCCGCGGCTCTGGCCGCACGATCGCAAAGGCAACGTTCCGGTCGCCCGATTCGCCCGATCGGCACCGAAGCGTGCGATTGCATTCGCCCGTGAGGCAGCCGCCCGGTCGATCGCGACCCGGTCCGCGTGCGCGCCGAACGGATCTCGCGGCGCTTGTCGCGAGGCCGGCGCTCGGCGGCGAAGATCGCCGGGGTCCTGGTGCTGGTCACGCACGCGTAGTCGGGTGTCGTTGCTGTGATCGTCGGCGGTTGGGAGCGGTCGTCAGAGTGCGGCAACGAGAGCGACGGCCATCGCTGAAGTCGATCGCGGATCGGGGTGCGTTTAGGGTCGTGACCGGAAGCGCTGGTAGGTGCCCTCGAAGTCGAGCTCGACCGTCGTGCACTCCGCGTTTCGGGCTTTGGCGATGATCACCTCGGTGAGTCCCGGCTCGGCGTTGCCGTCGTAGCGATCAGCGCGGTAGAGCAGCAGCACCGTGTTGGCGTCCTGCTCGAGCGCGCCTGAGTCGCGCAGGTCGGACAGCTGGGGGCGTTTGTCGGGTCGTCGTTCGGCTTCGCGGGACAGCTGCGCGATTGCCAGTACGGGGATCGCGAGCTGCTTGGCGAGCATCTTCAAGGAGCGCGAGATCTCCGATACCTGCTCGTAGCGGTTGACGAAGCGGTCCTCATGCCGGCCGGAGAGCAACTGCAGGTAGTCGAGCACGATCAGCTTGACCCCGCCTGGAAGCCGGCGGCGCCAGCGTAGCGCCTCGGAGCGCAGGTCGGCGATCGTCAGCGGCGCCCGCTCGCAGACGACCAGCGGCGGTGTGTCTTTGGACCATGCGATCGCGTTTGAGACGATTCGGTCGAGGTCGCGGTCGGCGAGGGTGGCGGCGCGGATCTTGCCATAGGGGATGCGGGCGTGCGCGGCGAAGTGGCGGTCGGCGAGCTCGTCCTCTGACATCTCGAGCGAGAACAGGATTGTGCCGTTGCCTTGGAGCGCGTTGTGGGTCGCGATCTGCTGTCCGAGGACGCTCTTGCCCTGCGACGGGCGGGCGGCGAGGATGATCAGCTCGCCGGCGCGCATCCCCTTCAGCGCCTGGTCGAGCTGCGGGATCCCGGTCTGCAGGCCGACGATCGCGCCGGGCTCTTGTGCGAGGCGGTGAAGCTCGGCGGCGCGGTCGAATAGCACCTCGTGCAGCTGCCGCGACCCAGTAGGAAGGGTCTGCTCAAGTAGGTCGCCGACGCGCTTGCTCGCGTCGGCGAGCAGCGTCTCGACGTCGCCGCGGCCTTCCAGCGTGTGCTGCTGGATCTCGTAGCAGGCGTGCAGTAGTTGGCGGCGGGTGGCGAGGTCGCGGACGATCCGCGCGTAGGAGCGGGCGTGGCCAGCCGCGGGCACCCAGCCGGCGAGCTCGTCGACCGCCAGACTGCCGCCGGCGTGTTCGAGCGCGCCGTGCTCGGCGAGCTGGTCGCTGACGGTAAGCGTGTCGATCGGCTCGCGGCGCTGGTGCAGCGCGAGCATCGCCCGGTAGACGAGCGCGTGCTGCTCGCGGTAGAAATGGTCGGCGCTGAGCCGCACTTCGACCGCGATCGGCTCGAGCGCGATCGCGCCACAGAGAAGGATCGCGCCGAGCACGCTGCGCTCGGCCTCGAGGCTGTGCGGGGGAACTAGAGCTGATGTTGTAGCCATGCCAGCCACGATCCCGACCGGGCCGCCGCCGGTCAACGAACTCGCTCGGATCGGGTCACTGCGGCGCCAGCCGCTCGGAAACCCACTTCTAGCCTTACTTCTAGAAGATCCCGCGGCACGGTCGGTCCGATAGCCATGCGCGGTCGATCTGGCCCGCGGCCGTAGTCAGTCTAAAGAGCGCCGGCGCGTCGGTCTGCTCCCCGCACGCGCTCAGTCCAATCCAGACACGCGCCGACGCCGGCGATGACGGGCCAAGGACGCCTGCAGAACCGGCCCGCACCTCGATTCGCGCGCTGAAGGCAAGCCCGGCCTCTGTCTGGCGCGTAGTCGAGCGTGCGACGCAGGGGCTGTTCGGGCGGGCTCGACCGCCGACTCAAAGGACGTACGGGTGTGCCGGAGGTTTGGGGAGGGGACCGAGGCTCGGCTTCAGCCGTCGCCGTCGTCGCCGGAGACCGTCTTAGAGCGGGCGAGGGCGACGATCATCGGGACGCCCCGCTCGCTTCGCGCCGACCTGGCGCACGATCCCTCAGCGGCGTGGGCGGCGTCTTGGCGGCGCCGCTGGCGCCCTGTCGCCGGCGCTTGCTGGCGGCGGTTGATCCACCGCTGGCGGGCGGCGAGGCGGCGCGGCAGCTCGCCGCGGTGCGGCAGCTCGCGCGCCGTCCGGCAGCACACCCACAGCTGAAGCACGCCGCCTGACCAGACCGCGTGAACGGAATGGATCCGCCGGTCGAGCTCGGCGAGGCCGTGCTCGCCGCGCAGATCCTCACGGATGTCCTCG
>JBEKRJ010000661.1:0-3490 GCA_049518835.1 Solirubrobacteraceae bacterium | reverse complement strand
CTAAGGGCCCTAAACGTCGCCCCGCCGGCTCCCGGCGAACCCGCCGGCGCGCAAAGCGACGAAGCGACGAAGCGACGACCGTGCGCGCCGGCGCGGTGCGCCGAACGTGACAGAACAGAATTGGTGCGCCGAAACTGTCACGTTGTGGTCGCCCCCGAGCCAAAACGTGACCTACCGGGCAGCACGATTGCCAGTACGTAACGTTGTGTCAACCTCCTGTAGCCAGCGCGGCCGCGGGAGCCCCGGTGGCAGACGCGTCACGGGCGCAAACGTTTGCGACACCCAGGCCGCCCGCCACCAGTCAACCGGAGCTCAACGGGCCGCGCGCCTGACCACCCTCGCCCCGCCGGTCCGACCTCGCCACCACGCCGGCAAGTGAGACGACCGCAGCCGGACGGCGCGCCGCTGGTAGGGTGCCGCGCTCATGGCCGTCACGATCGTCACCGACACGTGCCACTACCTGCCCCAGCAGCTGATCGCCGCGCATGGCATCCACCAGGTCAGCCTGTACGTCCACTGGCAGGACGACACGCAGCGCGAGCTGGAGATCGTCGACTACGCCGCTTACTACCGGCGCCTGCGGGACGCCGCGCAGCTGCCGACCACCTCGCAGCCTTCGATCGGGGACTTCCTCGCCGTGTACGAGCCGCTGATCGATGCCGGCGATGAAGTCGTCTCGATTCACCTCGCCGGCGGGATCTCCGGCACCGTGTCGGCGGCGACGCAGGCGCGCGAGCAGCTTGGTGCGCGCGCCGAGGCGGTGCACATCTTCGACTCCGCGACGGCGTGCGGTGGCGAGGGGCTCGTCGTGCTCGCCGCCGCGGCCGCGGCGCACCAGGGCGGCGATGGCGAAGCGGTCCTGGCGCGTGCGCGCCGGGCGCGAGCGGAGCTGAAGCTGTGGTTTGCAGTCGACACGCTCGAGTACCTGCGCCGCGGTGGCCGGATCGGTGGCGCGCGGGCCTGGCTGGGCTCGGCGCTGAAGATCAAGCCGATCCTGATGATCGAGTCTGAGATCACCCCGTTCGAACGCGTTCGCACCTCGCGGCGCGCGTTCGAGCGGATGGTCGAGCTGCTGACGAGCTGTCGCGACGCCGGCGCCGACGGATGGATGATCCAGCACATTCAGGCGCCGGACGAGGCCCAGCGGCTCGCTGCGCGAGGCAGCGAGCTGTTCGGCGGTCCCCCCGTCGCGATCTGCGAGATCGGCCCGGTGATCGGCACGCACGTCGGCCCCGGGCTGCTGGGCGCCGGCGGCGTTCCCAGCTCACTGCTGTAGCGGCCCTGGGATCCCGGGATCCCGGCGGCGCGCGACCGCAGCACCCGCGTCACCCCCCTTTTCGCGAGGCCCACGCCGCTCGCGGAAGCCCTCAGCGCCGGCGCCGGCGCCCGAAAACCAGCCCGCCAACCGCCGCGACGCCGCCGCCGAGCACGAAGCCCGCGACCGCCGCGCCGATCATCACCTGCTGCTGATGTTGGCGCAGCTGCGAGCGCCAGTCGGTCAGCTGCACGACCTCCGCGCGCAGCTTCACCAGCGACGTCCCGAGCTCCTGGCGGTTGTGCTCGATCGACGCGCGGATCTCCTCGGGGGTCCGCGTCGGCACTAGCGCTCGGCCCCCGGCTTGGCGGCGACGGTGGCGCGGATCTTCTTCGCCTCGTCGATCGCCATCTTCGGCGTCGGCGCGCCGACGCGCAGCAGCCGCCGCGCGACCAGCAACGCG
Organism: Solirubrobacteraceae bacterium; assembly: GCA_049518835.1. Taxonomy (GTDB): domain Bacteria; phylum Actinomycetota; class Thermoleophilia; order Solirubrobacterales; family Solirubrobacteraceae; genus Palsa-465. Next base: position 1,772 of record JBEKRJ010000661.1, on the reverse strand, counting down.
CCGAGCATCAGCACGACCAGCAACACGAGCACGACGGCGAACCCTTCCCACAGGCTGCCGAAGGCGGAGTTCAGTCCCCAGGCCAGCGTCAGCAGCGCGATCACGAGCGCGAACACGCCGAACACCGCTCCGGCAGCGACGAGGGCCGCGCCGCGCGCGATGCTCGCGACCTTGACCGCCATCTCCGCCTTCGCGAGCTCGATCTCCTCGCGAATCAGCACCGACACGCGCTCGGAGACCTCGGTCACCGTCGCGGCGAAGCTCTCGGGCCTGCCGTTCTCAGCGGGCAAGGCGTCCCAAGACCTTGGCAAGCAGGAAGCCGCCGGCAAATGCCGCGCCGACCGCAACCTCAGGGCGCTGATCGGCGAGGGCGGCAAGCCCGTCGGGCGAAAGCCGCGACGGCGCCGGCGCCGACGCCGACGCGGCGCCGTCGGATGCGATTGCCGACGGGGGTGGCGGGACACTGGCGGCCGGCTGTACGGGCGGGCGGGGAACCTCGGACTCGGGCGTGGTCTGCTGCGCGGGTGCCACCGGCGCTGACACGCGCGTCACCGGCTCTGCCGCCGGCGCCGGCTCGGACACGCGCGTCGGCGCGCCGGGCGGGATCACATCAGCCACGCGCGTCACCTGCTCGGGCGTGTGCGCCGGCGCCGAGACGCGCGTCGGATCGGCCGCGGGAATCACCTCCGACACGCGGGTCGGCTGCTCCCGGGGGCTGCCGGGCTCCGAATTCGGGGGCTGGTCGGTCACTCGGGGGGCGCTTCGCCGAACACGCGCTTCCAGATCACGGCCGCGACGCGCGTCGACGCGAGGCTCGCCAGTGCCCCCGTGCCGGCGAGCAGGCCGGACCACATCAGTCGCTTCACCAGTGGGCTCTTGGTCATCGGCCGGGATTCAATCAGAGATCACGGACCGCTTGGACGCTGACCGCTCGGTGGTCGCATCGCTGCACGCGACCGGCGGGCGACACGCGATGCCGTCGCAGATCATCTCGACGATCAGCGTCTTGGCGCGTTCGAGCTCCTGGTCGCCCACCGATTGAGGGTCGAAGATCCAGCCGCTCAGCACCTGTTCGACCGAGCCGTAGAACGCGAGCGCCGCAAACTCGGGCGTGATCTCGCTGCGGAACACGCCCGCGACCTGAGCGCTGGCGACGATCCCGGCGATCTGCGCGTACGCATCGCGGATCTTGTGCAAGTGGGTGCGGCCGAACGTGTTCGCCGCGCGCGTGACCTCGACGATGATCACCTTCATCACGTCCGGGTCGTGGCGGTAGGAGTCGATGATGAACGACGCGATCGCGTACAGCTTGTCGCGCGGCGCGGCGTCGGACGCGTCCGCCTCGGCGATCGCCGCCAGCATCACGTCCCAGCGTTCGAGGAACAACGTGTCCAGGATCTCCTCCTTCGAGGCGAAGTAGTGGTAGACGAGCCCGTACGCGACGCCAGCCTCATCGGCGATGTCCGACACCCGGCACGTATGAAAGCCCTGGCGCGCGAACACTCGCACCGCCGCATCGAGGATCATCCGCCGCTTGTCGACGGGCGCGCCCGCTGTCAGCCGCTCCACCGGTACGCCTCCGGCCGGCGGTTGGCAAGCGACGGCAGCCGCCGCCGGACGTCGCGCTGGCGCTCGAAATCCAGGTCCGCGACGATCACCGTCTCGGTGTCGGGCGCGCCCGCGAGCACCAGCCCCCACGGATCGACGATCAGCGATCGGCCGCCGGAGCGGTGACCGGGCGGGTGAGGACCGATCTGGTTGGGCGCGATCAT
>JBEKRJ010000660.1:0-3491 GCA_049518835.1 Solirubrobacteraceae bacterium | reverse complement strand
GTCCACCTGTGGTGCGTCCGGGAGCGCGGCGTCGCGACGATCCGGGCGCGGCAGTTCCGCGACCGCGCGCTGTACTTCGCCACCCATCCCCTGGCGACGATCGCGTTGATGGAGCTGATGGAGCGCCACGAGCGCTTCAGCCTGCACGCGGCATGCCTGGTCTCGCCAGCCGGGAACGGCGTGCTGCTGTCCGGGCCAAGCGGATCGGGCAAATCGACGCTGACCGTGGCGCTGGCCGCGGCCGGTCTCGAGTTCCTCTGCGACGATCTCGTCTTCCTCGCCCACGGCGCCGGCGCGGCGGGCGACGTCGAGGCGCTCGGATTCGCCGACACGATCGGCCTCTCGGAATTCGCCGCCGCGCGCTTCCCCGAACTGCGCAAGCGGGTCGCGGACGGGCCGGCACCGGGCTTCCCGAAGCGCCTCGCGCGGATCGAGGATCTGTTCGGCCGCCCGGCCGTAGCCCGCTGCATCCCGCGGGCCGTCGTCTTCCCCGTGGTCGCGGCCGAGCGGCCGAGCGCGATCAAGCCACTCGATGCCGGCGAGGCGCTGCTGCGACTGGTTCCTGACGTGCTGCTGACCGAGCCGTCCGCCACCCAGGCCCACCTCGGCGCGATTGGCGCGCTGCTGAAGCAGGTTCGGTGCTTCGAGCTCACGTCGGGCGCAGACCTGGGGCGCGCAGCGGCGATCGTGGTCGATGCGGTCGACTCGGGCTGGGTCAGCCGCTGAACGACCCGACCTCAGGCTGAGTGTCAGAAGCCGTAGTTCCCTTGCAGGGCCGCTTGGAGGCAAGCGGCCAGCAGTGACGACTTCCCCTCGAGCCCGCCGGCCCGCGTCGAGTACGCGACGTATTTGCCACCCGGGTAGCCGACGTCTGCCGTGCTGAGCAACCGCGTCGCGAAGACCGCGGCTCCCTCGGAGGGATAGGGGCCGACGACGAATACCTTCTCCTCGCCGAGGCTGCCGACGACCGCCTGCCACTTCCTCGAACCAAGCCGGCGGAGGTGGTCGAGCCCCGCCACCTTGATGCACGGCGGCACGACGACCGACGCCGGCTGGGCCGTCGGCGCGGAGGGTTTGTGCATCGGCTTCTTCCGCGCCGGCGCGGCGACGGCGCTCGGGACGGCCGGGCTGCTCGTCGTGTGCGCCGTCGTTGCCGCGCCCGACGAAGCCGACGATCCGGACCGCGCCGGCGACGAGGTCGAACCGCTGGACGTCGAGCGCGTGCCGCTCGGCGCGTGGGCGCGGATCGACGAGGTCGACCCGCTTGACGTCGAGCGCGTGCCGCTCCCGACGAGGGCGCGGATCGATGCATGCTGCCGGCGCACCTGCGCCGCTGCGGGCGCCGGGTCGGTCGCCACGGTCTGCACGGCGGCGAGCCGCTTCGTGGCGCCGGTCGGCGCGGCCTTCGGACTCGATGTGCCGCACGCGGCGAGGGCGACCGTGAGCGCGAGCCCGACAGTGAAATTAACTGCGAGCAAGCGTGCGCTCGCGCGCGGGGGGAGTGCAGGTTCTGACATCTGGTGGCGTCCGACGACGCAAAACGTTGACCCCGCCGGCGAGACACAGACGGTGCCAAATGCCTGTGACCTTGTCAATCGCACCGCTGCCGGTTTCACGAGCCGATCACGAGTCGCTCACGTTATGGTCAAATGCTGCCCGATCAACCCGCACGCGCATGCGGTCGATTCGCGCCGGGTCAGCCGCTGATGGCGAACCGGGCGATCACGACGACAGTCGGCCGTCCGGGGGGGGTGAACGATCCCTTCGCGGTCAGCTTGACGAGCGACATGCTGGCGAGCAGCGGCCCTCCAGCGCGAGTCAGGCGCAACTTCATCTTGACCTGTCGCGGCCGTGTGATCCGGGTGCTCGCTGTGGCCACCAGCACCGGCAGGACCTTGCCGTATGCCTGGCCGAGGCGAGTTCCTTTCGGGAGGTAGTACCACTGGACCTCCAGCTGGCCGGGCACGACCGCCGAGTACCTGAACGAGTAGCCGTGCGCCGCGCGAACCGCACTCAGTCGCGCTCCCCTCCCTGTCGGAGTGACTGCATGCTGCAGTGGACGCTTGATCGCCGTGTTCGGCGGCCCGACCGCTGCCGTGAGGCCCGACGCCGCGCGACCGCGACCGAACGCGTTGCTCGCGGTCACCACCACCCGCAACCGCGCTCCCTGATCGGCGGGCGTCGCCGTGTACCAGGGGTTCGTGGCTTTGGGGATGGTGTCGCAACTCGCCCGGCAGCGCTGCCATTGGTACGCATAGGAGACCCGGGAGAGGCTGGCCCAGGCGCCGGGCGTCGACTGCACCTTGCCCCCGACATACGGCGCACCGCTGAGCGCTGGCGCCGCCGCGCTCGACGGCGGCTGATGTTGCTGACCCGGCGCGTACACAAGCGCGGTGGCGGCCGAGTTCGCGAAGCCGCTGGTGCCGGCGGCGTTGGCGGCGCTCTCCCGCACGCGGATCGTGTGCCCGACGTCGCGCGCCGCCAGCGCGTAGGTCTGCGCGGTCGCCCCCGGGATCGCCGTGCAGGCGGCGCCGTACCCGTCGCAGTCCTCCCACTGGTATGCGTATGACGTCGGGCTGTTCGTCCAGCCCGCGTGACCCTCGGCGAGGGTCTGTCCCTCGACCAGATCGCCGCTGATCACCGGCGGCGAGGTGGCCTCCGGGACTCCAAGGTCTCCCGCCGCGCCCGCCACGCCGCCGCCCGCGCAGCAGGCGGCGAGGATCGCGACCAGTCCGGCTCGGGCGCCGCGCTTCACGAGCAGATGACCGCTCAGAACGAAAACGAGGCGCCCCCCTTCTTCGGGTCGCCGCCAAGGCACGCCGCGACGCGACGCACAGCCGGTCCGGTGCCCCCGCGCAGCGACGCCGAGACTTCCCACACCCCTCCGGCCGCCGCCTGAACGACGCCGACGAGCAAGCTGGCGGCTTGCCTGGCCGCGGCGGCCGACTTGTACGGGCCGCCGACGTAGATCGGCCGGTGGCTCGCGGGGTCGGTCCCCTGCCAGGTGCCGACCTGGACAGTCGGGCCAACGCGCTGGAGCCCCGCCCGGACCATGCAGGCGACGGGCGATTTCGGCTTTGGGGTCGCCGCGCGGGTGGTGGTGGCGGGTGTCGTCGAGGCCGTGGAGTGCGTGGTCGCGCCCACCGAGGCCGTCGCCTTGGGCTTCGCCGGCATCTTCGGCTTCTTGGCGCCGGTCGCCGCGGTGGTCGTTGGCGTGTTTGTCGTCGTGCGCGTGCTCGTCGACGGCGAGGTCGCGGTCGAATGGCTCGTGGGCGTGCTCGTCGTCGACGGTGACGTCGCGGTCGAATGGCTCGTCGTCACCACGTCGGCGGCCGTGCTGGTCACACGCTTGCTGGACCCGCCGCACCCCGCGAGCGCGAGGACGCCGACGGCGGCCGCGAGCAGGAGCCGCCGGCGCCTCATCGCGGCCAGTCCCCTCGCCGGCGACGAGGACGATCAGGTTCGGCGGGATTCCACAGCAGGGCCGGGGA
>JBEKRJ010000659.1:0-3492 GCA_049518835.1 Solirubrobacteraceae bacterium | reverse complement strand
ACCGCGCCGCGGCGACCGGGCCGTCGGCCTCGCCTTTCTCTGTGCCTGGCTCTCCGTGGTCCATGTCTCACGTCCTCGCTTGCAACTCAACGCCGATACGCCGATCTTGCCACCTGCGCAGAGATCCGAACAGTGCGCGCACCCTGCTCAGCCCTCCGGTATCAAGCAGTGGCTCCGAGCCGTCACGCGGCCTGACTGTCTCTTGCGCAATCCTCGAGCTGATCGGTGCGCCACCGGTGAAATCCCCTTGCGCGACACATCCGGGAGCGCGAGCACTTCGTTGATCCTCAAGTCGACACGCCAGACCGTCAACAATTCCCGTCTCGACGACGGCGTCCGGCTTGATCGCGCGAATCGCCGCCCAGCAGATCAGGTGATACCCCCGCGGCCGAAGGTGCCGCTTTGACCACAGCCAACGCTGACGCGGCTGCGTGAGCGCACGGCTCAACTCTGGATCATGTTGCACCTCGGCCACGTATCGCCCGATCTCGGACCGCGACCCTGGGAGCACTCTGGCCAGGAGCGACGCTAACTCATCAGCGTTGCCGATCCACTAGGTGAACGAATCGACCTCTGCGTCAGCGAGCACGTAGCGAATTGCAACGCCGAGCGACAAGCCGTGCCGCTTAGCGACGCGTGCCTTTGTGATCCATCGCAGCCGACCCAGGCGTCGCGCCCTGCGGCGCGTCGACTCCGAAAGATGCCGCTTGATCCACCGCGTCAACAGACCCCAGATGACCTTCAGACCGCCCGGCTAGCGCTCGGATGGCGGTCAAGCTATCGAACGTCCGAGTTCAAACGACGCGCAGTTCGACGACTGCCCCGGCCCAGAGTGACATACCTGCCCGGCGGGATACCCCTCCGGTGGTTGTGGCCCTTTCGGCAGCAGCTCATCCTCGCTTACGCGTCATCTTGGTTGCAGCGTCACTGTACTCCTTGCAGCGCAGACCACTCAATCAAGAGCACAGGGTAGCTTCGCTCGGCTCCCGGACACGCTTCAGCGTCCTGGTCCCGCCGGGCGTGGCAGTCGCATCCGGTGACAGCCGGGTTGGGCAGACAGCGAGGCAAAGGATCTTCCACTGGGCTGCCGCGTTCACCCAGCGAAGCAGCAGTCGTTACCCGGCCGCGGCCAACTGCTGAGTTTGAGCGGAACCTGCACCGTATGACCGGCTGCTCGAGACTGCTGCGATCTGAAGTGGGAGCCCGGCGCGGCCGTCCGTTCGGTGGCGTTCCCTAGGCACGACGGCTCGAGCAATCCGGCCAACCCCCCGCCTTATGCGTTCGCCCAGGACCAGCGTGCGGCACATCGTCGGCGCTTCGATGGGCGGGATGATCGCGCAGACACTCGCGACCGAGCATCGTGATCGCGTGCGGTCGCTGACCTCGATCATGTCCACCACCGGCGACGCTACGGTGGGCCAGGCTCGGCCGGAAGCGCTCGGCGTGCTGCTGTCGGCACCCGCCACGAGCCGCCAGGAGGCCGAAGACCGCACGGTAGCGATCTTCCGGGTGATTGGTTCGCCCGGTTTGAGCTCGATGAGGCGGAGCTGCGGGAGCGAGCGGGACTGGCCTACGACCGCGCCGACGATCCGCTCGGCGTCGCCCGCCAGTTCCTCGCGATCGTGGCTTCGGGTGACACGACGACGAGCCTGCGGTCCGTGAAGGTACCCACGCTCGTGCTCCACGGCGCCGAGGATCCGCTCGTCGACCTGAGCGGTGGCCGGGCGACCGCCGACGCGGTCCCGGACGCTGAGCTCGTGGTCTTCGACGGCATGGGGCACGATCTGCCGCGGATGTTGTGGCCCGCGATGGCGGCGCGGATTGGTGGCCTCGTTCACCGCGCGGAAGGGCTTGCGACGGCTCACGGTTAGCACCCGTGTCAGCTGCTGCTCCTGCTCCCCCGAGAGCGCGGCCCACGATCGCTATCGCCCGGGAGCGATCGTCGAATCCTCGCCAGCCCGCACGATCGCATCCGTGCTTTCGGCGGCGCGGTGAATCGACGAGCACTTCGGCGACGATGGACCCGTGCCGTTCCAGCGCACTCGGCGCCCCACGCGGCAGCGCTTGGACCGGCATGCGGTCCCGCCCGCTCACGACAGCGCGCGACGCGCCAGAGCATGCCCCGCACCGAATGCGGTCGACGCTGGGGAGGTATCCGACGGGCCGCCGGCGCGTGCTGCGCTCCGCCAGGACCCGGACCGGGGGGCGCGGAGCGTGGGAGGCACGCCAAGGCATAGGTGGCTAGGCTGTGAGAACGGAGGTTCTCCGAGACGAATTCCCAGTGCGGAGATCGGAAATGTAGTAGGGTTGTTGGTGCGCCGGCTACACGCTGCTCACCGTCGAGCAGCCAACTCGAATGGGACGCCGGCTGACGCTGATCACAAGGGGTGCTTTGCGCCGGCGACACGAACCCGAGCGCCGGGGCCACGGCAGCGTGCCGTCCCTTGACCGACCGTGAGATTGCCGGTCGTCGGCCGGCTAGGCAGTTGCTTGATGAGACTCATCGCGTCGGGGTGCGCTCAGTTGCGGAACGCGAGATCTCCTATTTACCGATATGACGATGGAGGCCAGTCAGATGAACAAGTCAAACCAGAAGGTCGCGCCAAACCAGAAGGTCGCGGAGTACCTGGGCGAAGCGCACGCGGGCGAGGTCCGCCTGGTGAGCGTTCTGCGCTTCCAGTTCGCGGTCAGCCCGCGCGGCTCCTACCGCGACGGGTTAGAGAAGCACCTCGATCAGACGCGCAACCACGCCCGTCAGATCCAGGAGCGCTTGGCCGAGCTCGAGCAGGGCCGCCACCCGCTGCAGGCGTTGATCGGCTTCACCGAGACGCTGATCATCCAGACGCTTGCCCTGAGCAAGACGCCGTTTGATCTGCTGCGTGGATCGAGCGACGAGGAGAAGGTGCTCAAGAACGCCAAGGACGCGTGCGCCGCCGAGGCGCTACAGATCGCGACCTACACCGCCCTGGAGCGCCTCGCGGTCAAGGTCGGAGACCAGCAGACAGCCCGGCTCGCCGGGTCGATCCGATCCGATGCGGAGCGCATGCTCGAGCGCGTCATGAGCGAGATCCCCAAGCTCACCGACGCGGTCGTCGAAGCGGAACTCGAGGGTGACCCCTCCCACGACATCGGCAAGACCGGCGCGGCGGACGCCATGCATGAGCTAGCGTCCGATGTTCAGCAAACAGCGCGCAACGCACAGACCGACGCCAAACGCACCGCCCAGCAGGCAAGCAAGCCCGCCGCCGTCGAGCCGGTCGAGGGACAGATCAAGGTCGCTGTCGGATCCGAGGAGGATCTCGCGATCGCGCGATATGACTCGCTCACCGCCGAGGAGATCGCGAGTAAGCTGCCCGGGCTCTCGCAGATCGATCTTGCCAAGCTCGACTCGCACGAACGAAAGAACGACAACCGCTCGACAGTGTTGAGCTGCATCAGCGCACTGCGGTACGAGGAGCCGTGGCCCGGCTATGACGAGCTCACGGTCGCCGA
>JBEKRJ010000658.1:0-3493 GCA_049518835.1 Solirubrobacteraceae bacterium | reverse complement strand
CCCGCTTGGCGGCGGAGCTCTGCCTCGAAGCCCTTGGAGTACGCGCGTCGCTTATGCTCGGGGAGCGTGATCGGCCGGAAGCCCGGCTTGGTCATCTTGACCTGATGCTTTCCGCCGCGCTCCGGCGTCCAACCCTCGTTCCGGAGCCGTTTGATCCATTCCTTCTGCGTCGCTGGCATCGGGCGGCTCCTTATATCAAGTGAGCGCACGCCGAATGAGCTGGCGGCTTGAGCCCGCAGCCTCCACACCGCCCCTCCCCAGCCTGGGTCGGTAAGATTAGGGTGGGTGATTCGGAGATGCTGCCCTCGTCCCGCCCGGCACTGAGCTGATGCAGCTTGTCTTCAGGTCGCTCTCGAACTTCGTCATCCGACGTACTAGGTGCTACGGGGACTCGTTAGCGCCAGCGAGAATGAGGGCGAGCGCATCCAGAGCTCGACAGGGACTCCACGAGCGGCTCGCCTAGCTTGTCGTCTCGCCCTTTACCACGCATCCGCGTATGCGGCGAGCGATCACGGATGGACGTCCCGCGCCTCGAGGAGCTCAACCGCGACATTGTCTGCCTACCCCCGACATATTCGCCGCCGGCCCAGCCCTGAGCTGAGCCGTTCGACAGGTCGTAGGACGTGGGTGCTGGATGATCGTCGCCGCGCTGGCCGTCCTTTCGCCGCTCGCTTCCGTCCCCTCGATGAGTGAATCCCGGGTCGAGGCAGACGCCTCGAGCCCGGGACACTTCGGCCGGCGATGCGCCCGTGGCCCCTTCGAGGTCGGAGCTGTCGTCGCTGGTGGCGCCGGTCGCGTGATCCGAGCTCTCACACCCGGTAGCCGCTGGACGTCGTCGTCGTGACTACTTCGTGTGTAGGCGAAGGAGGAGCGCGGCGGCTCGATGCCAGCGCTGCTCAGTTGCCCACGAGCGACCGTCTCATGCAGCGCGACACGGGTCTTGCACCCGGAAAAAGCGCGCGCGTTGAACGTCGATCCAGGCTCCGCGCCAGGTTGCGAGCGCTAGGCCGCCCATCCAGCTGCTCCCAACGGTCCAAGTGGCCGGGGCCGCTCTCGACAGACCGATCGTATTTGTATCGGAAGGGTAGGTTCTTAGCCTCCGTTGATCGTAGAGACTTCGGAAGCTTCGTAAGCTAGGGAAGACAGCGATGAGCCTTACAGCGGACTATCAGCAGGTAGCGGACTACGAGAAGTTGGTACAGGAGTACAACGCTCGTAGCGCGAACTATGAGAAGCCGCTGGCCTCGTAGCGGAACGCCGAACAGGAGAATCGCGAAAATCCCGAGCTGAAGGCCTTCCTCGACAAGGAGTTCGCGGAGCTTCACGACCTGTACGGACGGCGAAGACCGACATGAAGCTCGACCCTTTAGCACGGGGCTGCGAGCCTGCGTAGATGAGAACTGCCAGCTCCGCCGCAACAGGCGAAGCGAGCATCGGACCGCGAAGTCCCCTCGTTTCCAGGGCCTTTGCCATCGTGTGGACACCCTACCCAGGTCGGGATGGCTTGTCATGAGCCGCACCAGTCGTTGCGATCTGGGTGTAGGAGTTGCACTTACGGCCAACCAACCCCGAAATCAGCCGGGTTTGCCCAGTTTCAAGTTGCACAACACCCGATTTGCTAGCGCACGCGGCGTGGCCGGTCATGTACGTCTCCTAAACGCCGATCCGCAGAACGACCAGCGGTTCACCAATGTCGCATCCCAGCTCACCCGTCGGGACGCCAGCGTCAGCACAGCGATCGCGTTCGGCGAGACGTCCCTGTCGCCGAAACGACGACTAGAGGTACGCGACTACCCTAGCGGCCACTGGACGGACGGCGACGGCGGTTGATCGTCGCACACTGACGGAGCGGCGCCGCGTGGCCGGCCTAGTCGTGACCGAGCCGCGTGCTCAGACGCGGCCCCGGGATCGCCTCCGCCCGAGGGGGGTAATCCGCCTGTGGCGCTGGGCGGGGCTCCCTTCGAGCGCCGCGCGCTGTCCGCTCGCTCGATCGAATTCACGTTTTCGCCGGCGCAAAGCAAGCGAGCGGCTTCGGTGACGAAAGCAGTTGTTCGCAGTCTTGCCGCCGCTCACGACCACAACCGGACAAGAAGCAGACGCCCCATGGGCCCCCGACTGGCCGGCCGCCGGAGCGGAAATGCGCGCCTTCCCGCTGAGACTCGGTGTCCGCCAAGTGTCCGCCTCTAGACTCTGGCGACAACGGGCGATCCTAGAAGGTCGTGCTTTGCAGCCAGTTCCCGAGTGGGCGGTGACGGGCTCGAACCGCCGGCCCCCTGCTTGTAAGGCAGGTGCTCTACCAGCTGAGCTAACCGCCCGGGAGCGGGGATGGTAACGACAGCCGCTAGCATCGACACCTTGCATGGAGCTTCTTGACGCCAGGACGGTAGCGCAGGCTGTAGACGGGCGCTTTTGCCAATGCGGCCTGGGCGGTGCGCCGGCGCCTGGGAGCGCATCGGGCGAGCCGCCGGGCGTGACTCCGGCGCGGCGGGGGCCCGAGTCCGAGCTGATTGCGCGCACAGCTGACCGCGCTGGACCGCTCGGGGGCCGATGAGCACGCCGCTGGATCCCTGGCAGGCGCTTGAGCTGGCAAGGCGGATGGTGGCGGACGCCCCCGCGCAGCTCGCGTCCGGCCTCACGCGGGCGGTGCGCGAGTCCTCCGACGAGCGGCTGGCGCAGGTGATGCGGACGCCGGCGCGCCGGCTGACGCTGGACGCGCTTTTCTGGCAGTTGGGAGCGCGTGTGGATGCGGCGCGCCCGGAGTCGATCAGCGCGCTGACCCGCTGGAGGATCACGAGACGTGATGGTGACGAGGTCGACGTCTACGACCTCGTGATCACGGATGGCCGCTGCCGAGTCTCCCGCGGGACGAGCCCGGAGAAGCCACGGATCACGATCACCGTCGAGGTCGTTGAGTTGCTCCGGCTTGCGACCGGGGGATCGGATCCGTTGCGCTCGTACCTACGGGGCGACCTCGGGTTGTCGGGCGATGTCGTGCTCGCGGCGAGGCTCGTGTGGCTGTTGCGCGGCCAGTCGAACGGTCGCGTGGGAGAAGCGTGAGAGCGAGCCCGGCCTGCGGAAGAGATCCGGCAGCGCCAGCAGCTTTCGTTTAGTACCCCCAGGGGGAATCGAACCCCCGCTACCAGCGTGAAAGGCTGGCGTGCTTACCTCTACACCATGGGGGCGGGGCCTGGAACATTCTAGGCGTCGGCGGTCGGCTGCCTCGCGGTGCCTGACCTCAGTGCGGGAGGACCGCTGGTTCGCACGTACGCGGCTGGGAATGCCATCGTGGCACGAGATCCTCCCGAATCGGCTTGGCCGGACGTGCGCGTGTTATCCAGAACCGACGACCTGTGGCGCGCCACTCGACGGGAGCTAGTGGTGCATCCTGTAAGTTCGTTGATGGGCTGGCGAGCGAAAATCGAGCCTGGCAAGGACGCAGGACCGAAGGTGTAGTGGGGCTACATTGAGGTCCGAGGACACAGCCAGGCGAAGA
>JBEKRJ010000657.1:0-3500 GCA_049518835.1 Solirubrobacteraceae bacterium | reverse complement strand
CGCGATCGCTCCCTCCCCCGCCGGGGCGCTGCCCACCCCCCGGCCGAAGCCGCCACCGCCAGTTGCTCGCGGAGCTTGTCTACATACGCGTCAAGTTTCCATGGGCCGCCCGCTTGCGCCACGAGCGCGGTCGCAAGCGAGGGCCCGCGCCCCGAAATCGGGGTCAGCAGGTCAGGAGCTTGACCAGACCGTGCCGACGCCGGCGAAGCCAAGCGCCGCGGCGGTGTTCTGGTTGAGGTCCCATTCGCGGCCGCCGACGAACGGTCCACGATCGTCGACGATCGCGGTCACCGTGCGGCCTGCGTCGTAGAACGTCACCGCCGTACCGCAGGGCAGATCGCGGTTGGCGACCCCGAGGTAGGCGTGAAAGCCGCACGCGGTGCTGCCGCCGTCGTCATACCACGACGCGACGCTCTCGCGATAGACCGTCAACTGACCGGCGAGTGCGGACGCGCGCGCATTCATGCGGTCGCCGGCGAAGCGCACGCGCAGCTGCCGCCGGCCCAGCCCGGCGGCGACCAGGCGCAGGCTGAACCTGCCGCCGGTGCTCGTGCGCGCGGCCGCGACCGTTCGCCAGCCGGCGCCGGCCCGAGCCTGTAGATGGACCTCCCGCCCCGGCACGCCCGGGAGCAGCCGACCGCGCAGCTGAACCGGCTGCCCGGCGAGCGCGTTCACGCGATCGCGGGGCACGCGCAGTGCCGCCGCGACCTGCACCGCCTGGCCACCGCTCGCCGTGCCGGCGCGCACCAGTCCGGGGCGATCTCCGTCATTGAGCCGACGGCGGCTGAGGCTCGCTCCGATCGCGAGCCACGGCGTGGCGATCGCACCGGCAGCCTGTGCGGCGCTCGTCTGCGCAGCGACCGTCTGGGCGCCGGTCGGCTGTGCGCCGCCGAGCGCGACCGCCGTCGCCGGGATCGCAAGCGCGCAAATGCCTGCGCCGGCATACGCCAGCCGCGCCTTGGGCGTGTTGAGCTTGGGCCTCAATCGAGGTCCTCCTGTTCCTCTTCGACCGGGCGCCTACGGGGTTAGCTGACGGGCTCGCGGCCGCCGGACGGCCCGCTCCGAGCGGGCTGGCCGAGGGTCGCTACGACCGCGGCCGGCTCGCGGCCGGGCGGTCGATTCGCCCCGTCCGAGTGGGGACATCCGTGATCGGAAGTGGGTCCCCCGCTCGCCCTCACACCGGGTAAGAGCGACTCGGCAGGTCGATTTACTGAATCGTCAGCGTAGACACAAACTTAACAATTCTTGTGTGCGCTTCATCACACTTGATCATGCGACGTGACGGGACCGCGGGCGCGAGCTTGCAAGAATCAAGGCCTGATGGCAAACCCTGACCGGCTTACGGGCCTCGACAGCTCGTTCCTGCACCTCGAGCACGACACCACGCACATGCACGTGGCCGGGTGCGCGATCTTCAAAGGCTCGGCCCCTTCGCACCAAGAGCTCGTCGACCAGATCGTCTCCCGCCTGCACCTCGTGCCCCGCTATCGCCAGCGGCTCGCGTTCGTGCCCTTCGACCAGGGCCGGCCGGTGTGGGTCGACGATCCCCACTTCAAGGTCGCGTTCCACGTGCGACATACCGCGTTGCCGCGTCCGGGCAGCGACGAGGAGCTCAAGCGGCTGGCGGGACGAGTGTTCTCGCAGGCGCTCGATCGCAGCAGGCCGCTGTGGGAGCTGTGGCTGGTGGAGGGGCTCGCCGGCAATCGCTTTGCGCTGCTGTCAAAGACCCACCACGCGCTGGTCGACGGCGTCTCCGGCGTCGACATCGCGACCGTCCTGTTCGACGTCGCGCCGGAGCCGCTGCCGGTCGCCCCGCCCGACCATGAGTGGATCGCAAGACCGCTGCCGACCTCGGCACAACTGCTCGCGGACGCGCTATTGGAGCGCGCGACCGTCCCGCGCGAGATCGTCAGGGGCGTGCGGCACGTGCTGCGCGGCCCGCGACAGGTCAGCGCGCGGATCGGCCGCGAGCTCGCCGGCTTCGGCGCGATCGCGTGGTCCGGGCTGCGGGCCGCGCCACCGACGCCGTTCAACGTCAGGATCGGCCCCCACCGCCGCTTCACCTGGGTCGAGGCGGAGCTCGGCGAGTTCAAGCAGATCAAGAACGCGCTCGGCGGCACAGTCAACGATGTCGTGCTCGCGGTCGTCGCGGGAGCGTTGGGCCGCTACCTGCGCCTGCACGGCCATCAGACCGACGGGCTCGAGCTCAAGGCGCTGGTGCCCGTGTCGGTCCGCGCCGACGTCGAGCGCGGGGCGCTCGGCAACCGCGTCGCGGCGATGTGGGCGCCGCTGCCGGTCGGGCTCGGCGACCCGGTGCAGCGGCTGGTCGACATCAGCCGCGCGATGCAGGGCATCAAGGAGTCTGGCCAGGCCGTCGGCGCGCAGGTGCTGACCCGCCTGTCCGGGTTTGCCCCGCCGACCGTGATGGCACAGGCTGCGCGCCTGCAGGCGCACCAGCGGCTGTTCAACCTGGTGGTCACCAACGTGCCCGGTCCGCAGCTGCCCCTGTACATCCTCGGTCGCGAGCTCGAGCGGATCATTCCGATGGTGCCGCTGGCGGAGAACACCGCGCTCGGAATCGCGATCATGAGCTACAACGGGCAGCTCAACTTCGGCCTGACCGCCGACTATGACGCGCTGGCAGACGTCGAGACGCTGGCCGACGAGCTGCGCGCCTCGATCGACGAGCTGGCGGCGGTCGCCGAGCCGCCGCCCGGCAACGGGCGGCCGTCGACCGCCGGGTCGCGGCGCGCGATCAGCGCGCTGGAGTGATCGGTCCATCCACCACATCGACGGGCCGGGGCCGCGGCCGCGCGCTGCGGGTGCTCGAGCGAATCGCGATCGTGCTCGCCTCGCTGACGATCTCGATCGGCCTGATCGTCGTGCTGTCGGGCTACTTCACCGCGCGCGACCCCGCCGACGTGTCGGGCAGCGCGGACGGGCCGGGGCGCGTGTTCGCCGACCTCGGCAACGCCCAGCTGCGCCCCGGCCAGCCGCGCCCGGCATACGACTCCGACCCGCCGACCAGCGGCGCGCACTTCGACGAGCCGGTCACCGGCGACGAGGCGCAGCTAAACGACGACCAGCTGCTGCAGGCACTCGCGGTCGGTGACGTCGTGTTCATGTACGCCGGCCGCACGCCTCCCCCTGGGCTGGAGACGCTGGCGCGCGGGATCGCGGGCCCGTTCACACCCGCTCTCGCCAGCGCCGGGCAGGCAGTGATCCTCGCGCGCCGGCCCGGCATCGTGGGCGTGCTGGGGCTCGCCTGGACGCACACGATCTACGTCAGCGCACCCGACGATCCGGCGCTTGCACAGTTCGCGCAGTTCTGGCTCGGTCGCGGCGCGCCCGCACGGTAGCTCGGTCAGCTCACGGCGACGCGCTCTGCCGGCGCAGCCGCGATCACTGGCCTGACCCGCGAACGAAGATCGTCGCGCGCGACAGCACGCACAGCTGACCGCTGTCGTCGACGATCTCGATCTCCCACACCCAGGTCGTTC
>JBEKRJ010000656.1:0-3510 GCA_049518835.1 Solirubrobacteraceae bacterium | reverse complement strand
CTGGGAGCGCTGAGCGTTGCGATTGGGATCGCGTCGAGGATCGAGTTGTACAGCCACAGCTCGTAGTGACCGTCCGGCCGGCTCGGAAGACCGTGCACGGTCAATCTCAGGCGTTCCGTCCCGACCACGGTGACCGTGCCGCCGACGCCGGCCGGGCCGCCGGGAAGCCCGACGAGCGTGAGCGTTCGCAGCTGCGCCGGCGCGCTCGTAACCGAAGCGCGATCGCCACCGCCGTGGCCGCCGACCAGTAGCAGGACGACGGCAACCACGATCACGACCGCGAGCAAGATCGCGGCTGCCATCGAGCGCCGACGCCGGCGCCGCCGGCTCTCGCTCCTCCTCGCGCCGCGGAGTTGTTGCTGTCCGGTGGGTGGCTGGTGACCGGCGGATGGCCGTTCGACGGGCGGCTGCGGTTGCGCCGGCGCGGTGGATTCGGCGCGCGCAGCGGCCGCGAGCTCGTCGAGCGAGGCATGGACCTCGTCGGGCGGCAATCCGACGATCCTGCTCAGGCTTTCGACGAGCTCCGATCGCCGGGCCGCGATCGAGGCGCTGTCGGCATGCGTCATCCGAGCAACGGCCGCGTCGTCGAGCCCGCGGTTGATCCATAGGTTCAACAACGCTCGGTCGGCCGGCTCGAGCGCCGCGGCGGCGTCGATCAGCCGCTGGGCCGCGACCTTGCTCATCGTCGTAACAACGATCTAAGCATCCATGCTCTGGACTGATGGTAAGTTCTATTCATAATGGGCGCGGGCGGGTACGGCTGGTCATGGCGTAAGAGTCTCGCAGTCCTTGTGCTCGGCCTGTGCGTCTGCTTGCTGTGGCCCGTCGAGGCGCTTGCACGGGCGCTCGTGCGCGTGTTTCACGCCGTCCCCGGGGTCGGTAGGGCACGAATTCAATTCATCTTCGGATCGCAGACCGTCGACCTCGGGACGATCGGCTTTGCGCAGTCGACCAGCTGGCACAGCGTCCGAACCGGCAGCTTCGTGTGGAGGTTGCTCACTCCAGCCGGCAAGCAACTCGCGAGCGGCAGCGCCACGATCGGCGGCGGCGCATACACGATCGTCGTGCTTGCACGGTCGCAGGGGGTTTCGCTGGGGGTCTATCGGGATCGAGCCGGTGAACCGGGCACGAGCCTGCTGCGCGTGATCCACGCAGCCCCCGAGCTCGGCAGCCCATCGCTGAAGCTCGACTCACGGATCGTCGTCGACCAGCTCGACTACACGCAGGCGACGCCCTACCTGTCGGTCAGCCCTGGGATCCACTCGCTGGCGGCGATGCGCGCCGGTGACCCGATGCCGTTTCTATCGCTCAAGGGCGTGCGGCTGGCCAGCGGCCAGTCCTATTCGGCGATCGTCGTCGGCAGCCGTGGGGAGCGGACTCGTGTCGTCGTGGTCACCGACCGCGGCCCACCGTTGACTGTCCCCTCACGCCGGGACGATCCCCAGATGAGCTCGGGCGGCGAGTGGATGACGGTCAGGGCCGGTGATTCGCTGTGGACGATCGCGCGCTCGTATTGCGGGCCGAGCGCCGGCGACGAGACCGTCTATCGCAACGTCGTCGCGATCTGGAAGATGAACGCCGGGCGAATCGGGACGGGCGATCCCAACCTGATCTTCCCGGGGCAGCGACTGAAGATGCCGTAGCTCAGCGCACCGCGATTGTCGCGCCGGCCTGGCGTTGGGCGTTGCCGGCGAGCGCGGCCGTCAGATGGACGACCTCGTTGGTGGCAGGCTCCCAGCTGGGCGGCTTGACAGTGAAGGTCACGCTCGGCGCATCGTCGGGCGCGACGCGGCGCAGGCTCGCGCTGGCGTGCGGCTTCACGGTCCATCCTTGGGGAGCTTGCAGCGCGATCGTCACCTGGCTGAGGCTCGCGTCGCCGCCGGCGCTCAGCGTCACTCTGACTCGTGCGCGGCGTCCTGCGACGATCGTCCTCGGCGCCGCGATCATCAACCGGCGCGCCCCCGCGGTGCTCGTGACCGTGAATGCGCCGTGCAGCGGCAGGTTGCCCGGCGCGGAGGAGTCGCCGACGTAGACGTGGTATTGGCCGGCGGTCTGGCTCCAGCCGCCGGTGGTCTGGTCCCACCACCACGTGTCGCGTGGCGTGATCGTGAAGCGCACGCGGGTCGACTGCCCGGGGGCGAGGGTGACCTTGTCAAACCCGGCGAGCTGGCGTGGGGGCTCGCCGGTCGCGGGCGGGTCGCCGAGATACAGCTGGGCGACGTCGGCGCCGGAGCGGTGGCCGGTGTTGGTGACGGTCGCCGACACGTGCACGTCACTGACGCCGCCGAACATTGTCGGGCTGACGCGCAGATCGCTGAACGCAAAACGCGTGTAGGACAGCCCGTACCCGAACGCAAACAACGGTCGGACGTGATGAACGTCGTACCAGCGGTAGCCGACGTCGATCCCCTCGCTGTAGTGAACCTGGCCGCCGACGCCGGGGAACTGGGCGGGCGTCGAGGCGGGGACGGCCGCGAGGCTGGTCGGGAACGTGACTGGCAAATGCCCGCTCGGGTCGACGCTGCCGAACAGCACGTTGGCTAGCGCGGTGCCGTTGGTCTCGCCGGGATACCACGCGTCGAGCACGCTCGCGACGCTGTCGAGCCATGGCATCGCGACCGGCGCGCCGGCGTCGATCACGACGATCGTGCGGGGGTTGGCGGCGGCGACGGCCTCGATCAGCTCGTTCTGCGCGGAGGGCAGCTCGAGGCTCGGCCGGTCGCTGGCCTCGGACTCGGTGTCGTCAGAGACGACCACGACCGCCGCCGACGCTGCCTTCGCCGCGGCCGCGGCCGCGGCGATCCCCGGCGCGAGGTCAGCTGGCGTGGCCCACGCCAGCTCACTCGACTCGCCCGTAATCCGCACCATGTACGTGTGGCCGGCCGTCAGGTCGACCGCGACCGAGTACTCGGCTACCGGCGCCGTCCCGGGATTGTCGAGCAGCTCCTGGCCGTTGAGGTACAGGTAAGTGGGGATGTAGCAGCCGCACGGGTTGGTCAGCGCGAGCACGTAGGTGCCGGTCTCGGGCGCCGTCAGGGTGGCGCTGTAGGAGCCGCCGAACGGCGTCGGCGCATACGCCGGCGACAGCGCCGGGGCTGGGATCGCCGCCAGCGCGGAGTCGGCGGGCAGCCCTTGCTGGTAGTCGATCGTGGTGCCAGCGCCGGCCGCCGCCTGCAGGCCTTGCAGCGGCGTGACGGTCTGCGACGGGATCACGTAGGCGCTGCCGCCGCCGGCGCCGGTCGGCGAGACCGAGGCCGACGGGCCGGTCACCGCGATCGTGCCGGCGTGCGCGCGTGACAGCGGCAGCGCCCCGCCCGCGTTCCTGAGCAGCGTCGCCGAATCATCCGCGACCGTGGTCCCAACCGCCACGTGCGCAGGTGTGGTCACAGACGCGTACGGCGACCCGCGCGGGATGCTGCCGATCAGGTTGAAGCGAAACATCTCGGTCAAGATCCGCGACACCATCGTGTTGAGCACCGCCCGCGAGATCGTCCCGTTCTGCACCGCGGT
>JBEKRJ010000655.1:0-3533 GCA_049518835.1 Solirubrobacteraceae bacterium | reverse complement strand
CGATCCGCGACCCGTACAGCCGCGGCACCAAGCTGATGGGGTTCGACCTGATGTTCGCCGCGCCCAAGAGCGTCAGCATCGTGTACGCGATCGCCGACGATCAGATCAGCCGGACGGTCGCGCAATGCCACGACGAGGCCGTGCGCCACTGACCGCTCGTAGTACAGCTCACTGCCGGCGCCCATCCGGCTGATGGTCAGCATCGTCAGCGGGCGATTGTAGGTGGCGGGTCGGCTAGCGAGCTAGCGGCGGCGGGCGGGCCGACCGTCAGGTCATACTGTGTTTGATCCTCTTTCGTTTGGTGTATTGGGCGCGTCGGGGGTGCGTGATCCTGCTAACGAGCTAGCGCCTGTGCCGTTGCCGTGTGCCTGCGGTTCGGGTCAGGGTTAGCGCCATAGGCTGCCCTGGTTGGGGGCTGGGGCGGTGGTTGGCGGGGGTGTGACGGCGGGCGGTTGGGGCTCGTCGGCCGCGGGTCAGGTGGTGCGTTTGGCGCGGCCGATTGCGCGGTACGCGCTCTCGCGGCTCATGCCGAGGACATCGGCGACGTCGGTGATGCGGGCGCCAGGCCTCGACGCCGTCGAGGGTGAGTCGGTCTCGGTCGCGGTGAAGCTGGGCGGCGGCCTGGTCGGCGGCTTACATGCGGGCGGTCGTCGTCGACGACCTGGAGGCCGGCCGTACGCGTGCCGGCTGAGGCTGCGGCGACGTGTCCGGGGCGGGCTTTACCTTGATGTTCGGAGCGTGGTGGGATGCGAGCGAGACGTCCGTTCTGTTCGAGCTTGGCGCCGGCGAGCGTTCGGCGGTGGGGAGGGCTGACGTGGCACCGCGGGGCCGGGGCGGCTATAACGAGGGGCAGCTCACCTTCGATGGCCTGTGGGCCGAGCCCGAGAACGCCCGCGATGAACAAGTACGGCAGGCTCGCGATGAGCCATTGGCAGAAGACCGATCCGGATCGCTACGCGCAGATCCCGGATCCGGAGGCGTTCTTCGGGGAGCTGGGGGAGCGGGCGGAGGTCGAGATCCAGCAGCTGCAGGACGCGATCGCGGGGTCAGACCGGCCGGGGGAGGGATATCTGGAGAAGGTCGGGCGGTTGAACATGGCGCGGCTGTCGGCGGAGGAGCAGGTGCTCGCCGAGTCGATCCTGATTCCGGGGCCCGCGAGCAGCGAGGAGGAGGAGGAGGGGCCGGAGGGGACGCTGGAGTACTTGCGGGATCTGGGCCGAGCGAGGCGCGAGATCGAGCACGACGAGCCGTAGCACCGGTTTTCGCGCCGGGCTCGCAGGATGAGCTGGCACCGTCTGGCGCGCGCGCCCGGGTCGATGCGAACCTTGAGGCGCTGCGGGTCCTGCGCGAGCTCGAGCGTGAGCAGCGGCCGGCGAGTGGCGAGGAGCAGCGTGCGTTGGCGCGCTGGGGCGGCTGGGGCGCGGTGCCTCAGATCTTCGACGAGCAGCGCGACGGGTGGGCGCCCGCCCGCGAGCAGTTGCGCGAGCTGCTCGACGAGCAGGCGTACACCGCGGCGCGGCGCACGACGATCAACGCGCACTACACCGACGCGGCGATCGCCAGCGCGATCTGGCAGGCGGTTGATGAGCTCGGGTTTGACGGCGGGCGGGTGCTCGAGCCGGGCTGCGGCGCCGGCGTGTTCCTGGGCCTCGCGCCCGAGGGCGCGACGCTGACCGGGGTCGAGCTTGATCGGACGACAGCGGCGATCGCCCGGGCGCTATACCCGCACGCCGAGATCCGCGGCGAGTCATTCGCCGACACTCGGCTACCGGACGGGCACTTTGACGTGGCTGTCGGGAATGTGCCGTTCGCGGATGTTCGCTTGCATGATCCGGCGCACAACCCGGGGCGCCACAGCATCCACAACCACTTCATCATCAAGTCGCTGGGGTTGACGCGTCCCGGCGGGCTGGTCGCGGTGCTGACCAGCCACTACACGCTGGACGCCGGCAACCCTGCCGCCCGTCGGGAGATGAGTCAGCTGGCGGACCTGGTCGGCGCGGTGCGGCTGCCGACTGGCGCGCACCGCCGGGCGGCAGGCACCGACGCGCTGACCGACCTGCTGATCCTCCGCCGCCGCGAGCGTGACACGCCCGCGGCTGCGGCTGCGTGGGAGACGACCCGGACCGTCGAGATCGACGGCCAAGCCGTGAGGATCAACAGCTACTTCGTCGAGCATCCCGACCGGGTGCTCGGGGAGCTGGCGGTCGGGCAGGGCATGTACAGCGCCCAGACGCTGCACGTGCATCCCCGCGGAGAGCTCGCTGCGGTCCCCGGGCAGCTGCGCGACGCGCTGTCCGAGCTCGCCTTTGAGGCGCGCGCGAAGGGACAGACGTTCACGCCGAGCCGCGACGTGTCGCGTGGGGAGACGTTGCGCGACGTGTCGCCTGCGGCCGCCGAGCCGTCCGAGGCGCTCTGGGATGGGCATGTCGCCGAGCACGCGGATGGAACGTTCACGGTCGTCAACCGGGGTGTGCACGAGCCGTTTGACGTGCCGCGAGCCCACCGCCTCGAGCTGCGTGCGCTGCTTGAGCTGCGCGACAGCGCCCGGCGGCTGCTGAGCGCGGAGGCCTCCAGTGTTGAGGACAGCGAAGAGATCGCGCAGTTGCGCGACACGCTGCGCGACCGCTACACGAAGTATCAGCAGCGTTTCGGGCCGATCAACCGGTTCACGCTGCGGCGCACCGGCCGGACGGACCGGCAGACGGGTGAGGAGCGCATGGCGAGGATCACGCCGCCTGCGCTGCGGCTGTTGCGGGGTGATCCGTTCGCGCCGCTGGTCGCCGCGTTGGAGGTGTTCGATGACAGCTCGCAGACCGCGACGCCGGCGGGGATCCTGTCTGAGCGGGTGATCACGCCGCGCGCGCCGCGGCTCGGCGCCGACAGCCCGCAGGACGCGGTCGCGATCTGCCTGGACACCCACGGCCGCGTCGACCTGGAGGAGATCGCGCGGCTGCTCGGCACCGACCCCGCCGACGCGCGCGCGCAACTCGGAGAGCTTGTCTACCACGACCCCGAGCGCGACCGGCTCGTCCCGGCGGCCGAGTACCTGTCGGGCAACGTCCGCGTGAAGCTCGACGTCGCCCGGCTGGCGGTCGGGCACGACCCGGCGCTGCAGGTAAACGTCGACGCGCTCGAGCGCGTGCTGCCCGCGGAGCTGACCGTCGAGGAGATCGAGCCGCGGCTCGGCGCCGCGTGGATCGACGCCGACACCCACCGCGACTTTCTCGCCGAGCTGCTCGCTGATCCTTCCTTGCAGGTTGAGCATCCCGGCGGTGCCGTGTGGGCGGTCAAAGGCAACAACTACTCGGTCACGGCCACCAGCGAATGGGGCACCGGCCGGATCCCGGCGCCGGCGCTGGCGAAGGCGATCCTGGAGCAGCGCCCGATCCAGGTGACCGACGAGATCGATGACGGCGAGCGCACCCGCCGGGTGATCAACCCGACCGAGACCGCCGCCGCGCAGGAGAAGGCACAGCAGTTGCAGGAGCGCTTCGCGGAGTGGTGCTGGGAACAACCCGACCGCGCGCAGC
>JBEKRJ010000654.1:0-3534 GCA_049518835.1 Solirubrobacteraceae bacterium | reverse complement strand
GAGCTGGATGTAGGCGTGATGCCACAGCTCGCGTGCTTGCTTATCGAGACGCAGCCGGCCGGCGGCGCGGGCGTGCTCGATCGCGCCCGCGAGCACGGGCGGTAGACCGCTGCCGGCGAGCGGGTCGCTGGCTCCGCCCTCGGGCAGCAGCGCTAGAAACCCCGCAGTTGCAGGGATTCTTCAATCCACCGTCCGACCCTCCAGATGAGCCGCACCCATTTCCTTAACGGCCCTACTACTGGGACCTCGAGGGGGGACGCTCGCACGATCAGCGGCTTATCCCGCGCCAGCGGGTTTCGTCGGGTGCTGGCCGCGGCGTGGGGGCGATTGCCTACGTGAGGTGGTGTTCGTGCGCGTAGCGGATCGCTTGGGCGCGGTCCCGCGAGCGGGTCTTGGTGAACACGTGGTTGATGTGGGTCTTGACGGTGTGTTCGCTGACGATCAGTTCGCGCGCGATCTCTGCGTTGGAGAGGCCGGCGGCGAGCAGCTTAAGCACCTCCGCCTCGCGCGGGGTGAGATCGTCGGGCAGTTTGACCGCGATCGGCGGCTTGGCTTGTTGGGCGGAGGCGCCGGCGCCGGCGAGCAGCATCGCTGTGACCTCGGGTGGGAGGATCGTGTGGCCGGCGGCAGCGCTATGCAGCGCCTGGGAGATCTCGCGGCGGTCGGCGTTCTTGGTCAGGTAGCCGCGGGCTCCTGCCTTCAGCGCGGCGATGATCGTTTCGTCGTCGGCGTAGGTGGTGAGCACGACGATCGCGACGTCGGGATGCTCGCCGGGTCAGCCGCTCGGTCGCGCCGACGCCGTCGAGCACCGGCATGTGGAGGTCGAGCAGGATCGCGTCGGGCTGGTGCTCAGCAACCGCGGCGAGCGCCTGCTCGCCGTCGGCGACGGTGGCGACGACGTCCAGTCCGGGGATCACGCCGAGCACCATCTCAAGCCCTTCGCGGACGACGGTCTGGTCGTCGGCGATCACGATCCGTAGGCGTTCTTATCCGGGGCTGCTCGCAGGGCTCACTCTGGTCGGACGCTACCGGCGCGCCTACCGGACCCAGACCGAGCAGGCCGGGGCGCTGCTCGCCGAGACCCGCCGGGCCCAGTTCGAGGCGCAGCGCGCCGCCGCGCTGGATGAGCGCTCGCGGATCGCCCGCGAGATCCACGACGTGCTCGCTCACTCGAGGACCGTTCCGAGATCCGTGTCGCCGTAGCTGACCGCGCCGATCACGACGGCGAGCACGCCGGCGAGGAACACGACCAGTAGCTCGGCGAGCGGCAGATCAGCGCCGGCGGCCAGCATGCTGACGATCGCCAGCGCCAGCACGCTGGTGTCGTGGTGAGAGGTAGCGGCAAAGCCACCCACGACGGTGATCACCACCAGGCAGGCGAACAGGGATCGTTTCGCCCATGGTTGCGGCAGGCGGCCACTTGCCCACCAGCCGATCAGTGCCGCCGCGGCGATCGCCAGCTCCGCGATCCCACGGGCGGCGATGCTCGCGTGGGCGTTGAGCACGACCGCGGCGACGATCACGAACACGGCCGCCCGCAGCGACCACGCCGACGCTGCAAGCAGCGTTAGGGCCTCGCCGCGATCGGACCGCTTGCACCGGCTGAGCACCGTCGCTCAACCCTCGCGTCCGGTGAAGCGCGAGAACCAGCTGGCGGCGAACACGGTGCCGTCCTTCTCGGGTGCGAACGGGATTCCGGCCGCGATCGCGCGGGGAACGACCACCAGCGCCTGGGCGGCGCGGTTGAGCCCGAGCATCAGCAGGATCGCCGTGGCGCCGGCGGCCACGTGCGCGCCGGCCGCGTCCGCGATGCCGGTGATCAGCAGGCGGCTGACGATCAGCCCGCCCCACAGCCACAGGCCCTGCTTGGGCAGCTGCGCCCACAGATATCCGTCCCGGCGCTCCAGCCGCGTCATCGCGCCGAGACCGGCGCCGATCGCGATCGCGATCACCGCGCTCACGACCAGCAGCACGATATCCGTCGCGCCCGGGTGAGATCCGTGGCCGCCGATGTCGGCGATCCCGATCACGGTCAGGACCGCGGGCAGCACGACCAGCCGCTTGCCGCTCAGCGCGCTGCCAACCAGCTGCTGCCCGATCACGTAGACGATGATTCCGATCACTGCCAGCACTGTCAGAAGGGACATTTCTCAGGGCTCCTTTGCGGGTTGGTTGACACTCGCTGACGCTACCTCGCCGCGGCCCCGCGTACATCGCCCCGGGGCTTGATTGGCGGGTTGATTGTGGGTTGAGATCGAGGTTGAGACGAGGGTGCAGACCCGCGGTTCGATCAACCCACGATCACCCCGCAAACCAGCCCGTGCGGGGATGACAGGCCACCCCGTTGCGAGCAGCATTGACAGCGCAATCAGCGACCCGTCGACAGCGAGAACGCAATGCTCACCAACGCCCTGATCGTCAACGGACTCGTTCTGTTCGCCGTGCTCGAGTCAGACCTCGGCCCCGCCCGCAAGCTCAGCCGCTTCCGGCTGCTGCGACCCCTGCTCCTGCCCGCCTCGATCGTGCCGATGTTCCTAGAGGCGAATCGCCACCCACGGCACCGGCCTCGCGCTCGAGATCGGCGGTGGCGTCGCCGGCGTCCTGCTCGCCGTCAGCGCCGCCAGCCTGATCACGGTCCGCCACCAGCCCGCTACCGGCCGCGTCGTGACCCGCGCGGGCGCTGCCTACGCCGCGTTGTGGATCGCCGTGATCGCCGCACGCAGCTGCTTCTCAGTCGGCGCGGTCCACTGGTTTAACCATCCGCTCGCGACCTGGATGGCCAACCACCAGGTCACCACCGCCGCGGTCACCGACACCCTGATCATCATGGCCGTCGCGATGACGCTCGCCCGCACCCTCAGCCTCGCGATCCGCGCCAACCAGACCCGCCGCCACGTCCCGATCACCGCGATCGCCGCGTAAACCACCCCCGGACACCGCCGACCGCCGACCGCGCTTCGTCACCGCACAGCGGCGGCCGATTCGTTCCCAGCATGCACTCCACCTCACTGCAGAGCTTCTACGCCACCGCCGCCGGCGTCGCTGGCGGGTTAGGTTGATCGGCCTGCTGTTCGTTGCCGTTTCGGTCGCCCACGACCGAGCCAGCGAAAACCCCCGGTCCCGACAGCAGATCCCAGCGGCCGCCGCTCTGACCGCCTCCACGAACACGCTCTGCGTCTCGCTGTTGGGCCTGATCGAGCACGGACAAGTCGCGATTCCCGCGGCCGGGTCGGACATCGCCGGACTTCTGTTCGTGCTTGCCTCGCTGCTGTTCGCTGCTCCGCGGCGGTGACCGTCGCAGCCACCACCTCGTGATCCTCGGGCTGCTGGCCGCGACCTTCACAGCGCAGCTGATCACCGGGCCGCGCAGCACAGGCCATCCAGCCGCGCCCGCGGTCCAGCACACGAACGCGATCGTCGTCGTCTGCATCCTGAGTGGGATCGCCCGCTCGTGGGAGCTCATCGGCGGCCAGCGGATCAGGATCGCTAGTGGAAATCCACGCGCTACTAGGCCACCGGCGACAGACCGTCGCC
>JBEKRJ010000653.1:0-3536 GCA_049518835.1 Solirubrobacteraceae bacterium | reverse complement strand
ACGGCTGTGGAGGCGCTTGGACGTCCGGTCTCGATGCTGGATGTTTGCGAGCGCTCTGGCGTGGGGCAGCATCTCGGTGCGGCGCTGGCTGGGAGCACCGTCCATGGGGAGGCGGTGGCGCGCCGGCGCGACGGGGACCGCGTCGAGATGGAGGTCACGCTCGCGCCGATCCGTGACGGCGCCGATGCGGTCATCGGCGCTTGGTGCGCGACGCGTGAGGTGGGCGGGCGCAAGCCCGCCGAGCGCGACCATCGGGCTGCTGAGCGGTTGGCGGCGATTGTCGAGTCATCGGATGACGCGATCATCGGGAAGACGCTCGAGGGTCGGATCACGAGCTGGAACGCCGGTGCCGGGCGGATCTACGGCTACACCGCTGCGGACGCGGTGGGCAACCATATCTCGATGTTGCTCGCTTCCGGGCAGGAAGACGAGCTCACCGAGTCGCTGGCGCTGGTGGCGCGGGGGGAGCGCGTTAGCCATCTGGAGACGACCGGTCAGCGCAAGGACGGCCGGATCATCGACGTGTCGATCACGATGTCGCCGATCCGAGACGGCCGCGAGCGGATCATCGGGGCGGCGACGGTCGCGCGCGACGTGACCGAGCGCAGAGCACGCGAACTGGAGCTAGCGCGTCTTGCTCAGGCGGCCGAGTACGGGACCGACGCGGTCCTGTCGATCGACCTGGATGGTCGGGTGATGCACTGGAATCGTGGCGCTGAGAGGCTGTACGGCTACAGCGCAGAGGAGGCGATCGGTCATCAGCTCGGTGATCTGACGCTGCTCGCGGACGTACGGGAGCATATCGACCGGGTGCGCGGCGGCGCGTCTGCCTACCAGTACGAGGCGCAGCGCCGCCGCAAGAACGGCACGATCGTCGACATCCTGACCACGGTCGTGCCGTGGTCGGTCGGGGAGCAGTTGGTCGGCGTCAGCGGGGTGACGATCGATATCACCGCGCGAAAGCGGTCCGAGCAGGCCGCGGCCCGGCTCGCCGCGATCGTCGAATCCTCGGATGACGCGATCGTCACCTACACCCCTGACGGCGTGATCGCAACCTGGAACGCCGCCGCCGAGCGGCTGACCGGATACGCCGAGGACGAGGTGATTGGCCATCGGCGGGAGATGCTCGCGGCTCCAGGCTGGAATGACACTCCGTTCGAGCACGCGCTCGCCGGCGGCACGGCGAGGTACGAGAGCCGAGCCAGCCGTCGTGACGGGAGCACGTTTGACACAGGCGTGACGATGTCGCCGATCCGGGGCGCTGCCGGTACGGTCGTGGGGGTGTCGTGCATTTGGCAGGACATCAGCGAGCGCAAGCAGATCGAGCGCCGGCTGCTGGAGTACCAGGCGACGCTGGAGGCGGCTTTGTCGAGCATGACCGACGCGGTGTTCATCTCCGACGCGGACGGGAGGTTCGTCCATTTCAACGAGGCGTTTACGACCTTTCACCGCTTCACGAGTCGCGAGCAGACGCTCAGATCGCTCGCGGACTATCCTGCGATTCTGGAGGTGTTCATGGCCAGCGGGGAGCCGGCGCCGCTTGATCAGTGGGCTGTCCCGAGAGCGCTGCGGGGGGAGATCGGCGCCAGCGTCGAGTACAGGTTGCGGCGCAAGGACACCGGCGAGCGGTGGGTGGGCAGCTATAGCTTCGCGCCGATCCGCTCCGCGGACGGCACGATCGTCGGTTCGGTGGTGACCGGGCGCGACATCACGGAATGGAAGAACACACAAGCCGAACTAGAACAAGCTCAGCGACTGGCCCGTTTGGGATCGTGGACATGGAACCCGAAAGCCGAGCGGGTGACATGGTCAGGCTACGTGTACGAACTGTTCGGCCGCGACGAAGCGCTCGGCCCAGCGTTCGGTGACGCCCTGATTGGTTATGTGCACACCGAGGATCGGGAGCTCGTCGCGGACCGGTTCACGCTCGAGCCCGAGTCGGAGAGCGGGTTTGAGTTTGACTTCAGAATCAGCAGCGGAGACGGGCAAGAGCGCGTACTGCACGCGATCGCGCGCGAGGATCCGTCACGCCCGGACTGCTACGCGGGGACCTTTCAGGATGTCACCAAGCAACGACGCGCCGAGCTCGCAGAGGCGGCGAACCGAGCCAAGAGCGAGTTCTTGGCGCGCATGAGCCACGAGCTGCGCACGCCGCTGAACGCGATCATCGGCTTCAGTCAGCTGCTCGAGCTCGAAGGGCTTGAACCGCGCCAAGGCGAACACGTCGGCTATGTGCTCGCGGCCGCCAGCCATCTGCTCCAGCTCGTCAACGACGTGCTGGACCTCGCGCGGATCGATACAGGCGAGATGGCGATGTCGCTCGAGCCGGTCGCGCTCGTCAACGAGGTCAACGAGTCGATCGCGCTCGTCTCCCCACTCGCCCGGGGTCGGGACGTAAGCCTGCACGTCAGCACTGGCGGGCTCCCGGATGACGGGTATGTACACGCCGACCGCAACCGCCTCAAGCAGGTTCTGATGAACGTGTTCTCAAACGCGATCAAATACAACCGGACCGGCGGTCGCGTCGAGATCTCGTTCGCGTCCGGACCCGGTCGACGCATTCGTACATTGATCGCGGACACCGGGATCGGGATTGACCCCGACCGACTCGCGCGCCTGTTCGAGCCCTTCGACCGACTCGGTGCCGAGCAGACCGAGATCGAAGGCACCGGCCTCGGGCTGACACTCTCAAAAGGCCTGCTCGAGCGGATGGGCGCCACGATCGACGTCGACACCCAACCAGGCGTCGGAACGACATTCGCGATCGATCTGCCAGCCGCCGACCCCCCCGTGCAAGCGAGCGATCCTACGAGCTCCGCCAGCGCGCCCGACACGCTCGTCAGCGAGCGTGGCGATCGTCAGCGGATCCTCTACATCGAGGACAACCTCTCCAACCTGACGCTGGTCGAGCGGATCCTTGCCAGATACCCAGAGATCGAGCTGATCCCGGCAATGCAGGGCACACTCGGGCTCGATCTCGCACGCGAGCACAGCCCTGACCTGATCGTGCTCGACCTGCACCTCCCTGACATCCCCGGCACCGAGGTGCTCAAACGACTCAAGGCGGATCTCCCAACAAGCGGAATCCCGGTCGTCGTCCTCACCGCAGACGCAAGCAGACAACAGGAAGACAAGGTGCGGCGACTCGGAGCCGTCAACTACATCACCAAGCCGCTCGACGTCCGCCGATTCCTGACCGTCGTATCTGAGAACCTGGCCGCACGATAGTCGCTCCCGCAGATTGGCCAAGAACAGCAGCCCGCCAGCTGCCAGCGCGTTTCGATGAACCTCTACGCACGCGCGACCTAGGAGCCACGGCCTCGCGATGCCGGAATCGACGCACAGCTCGTCGGGCACTCCGCTCGACGATGCGGTGGCCATCGCCCTGGCCGAGCTTCATCAAACCGCTGGGCTGAGCACAAGGAGCATTGTCGTGCTGACGCCCGGAGACCGGCGGCTCACCGCCGGGGTGCGTTCCGCGTGGCTTTCGCAATCGCACAATCTCGGGCGTCTCCTGGCCGGGTTCGGCACACGAC
>JBEKRJ010000652.1:0-3537 GCA_049518835.1 Solirubrobacteraceae bacterium | reverse complement strand
ACGCGCCTGCCGGTCAGCAGCTCGTACACCTCAGCCCCGAGGTGGGGCGCGAACGGGAACAGCAGCGAGGCGGCGGTCGCGGTCGCGAACCGCCTCGCGGCCGGATCGGCGTCGCGCCTCGGGTGAGTCAGCTCGTTGAGCAGCTCCATGATCGCGGCGATCGCGGTGTTGAACGCGAACCGTTCGCTGATGTCGGTGGTGACCTTGTCGATCGCCCAGTTGGCCTTGCGCACCAGCGTCAGCGAGTCGCCCCACGGATCGGCGGGCTGGCTCACGTCGGCGGGGCCGCCAGCGAGCTCGTCGCCCAGGCGCCACAGCCGCGAGAGGAACTTGTGCACGCCGGCCAGCGAGGCTTCCGACCACGCCGCGTCCTGGTCAGGCGGGCCGATGAAGAGGATGTAGCAACGCGCCGCGTCGGCGCCGTAGCGGTCCACGATCGGCGTCGGGCTGATCACGTTGCCGCGCGACTTGGACATCTTCTGGCCGTCCGGGCCGAGGATCATGCCCTGGGTGAACAGCGCCTGGAACGGCTCCTGGACGTCGAGCAGCTCCATGTCCGCCAGCGCCTTGACGAAGAAGCGGGCGTACATCAGGTGCAGGATCGCGTGCTCGACGCCGCCGATGTACTGGTCGACCGGCATCCATTGGCGCAGAACCCGGCGGTCCCAGGGGGCACGGTCGTTGCGCGCGTCGCAGTAGCGCAGGAAGTACCAGCTCGAGTCGACGAACGTGTCCATCGTGTCGGTCTCACGGCGCGCGGGCCGGTCGCATGCGGGGCAGCGGACGTTGACCCAGTCTTCGGCGGCGGCCAGCGGCGAGCGGCCCCTGGGCTGGTAGTCGTCGATCTCGGGCAGGCGGACGGGGAGCTCGTCGTCGGGGACGGCGACGATCCCGCAGCCGTCGCAGTGCACGACCGGGATCGGGCAGCCCCAGTAGCGCTGACGTGAGATCAGCCAGTCGCGCAGGCGATAGTTGACCGAGGCGTGGCCCTTGCCCTCGCGGTCCAGCCAGGCGATGATCGCGTCGCGGCCGGCGACCGCGTTCATGCCGCTGAACGGACCGGAGTTGACCAGCACCTCGTTCTCGGTGTGGGCCGCGAACGCCTCGCCCTCCGGCGCCTGCTCGCCGCCCTCCGGCGCGACCACCTGGCGGATCGGCAGGTCGTACGCGCGCGCGAAGTCGTAGTCGCGCTGGTCGTGCGCGGGCACCGCCATGATCGCGCCGGTGCCGTACTCCATCAGCACGTAGTCGGCGACGAACATCGGGATCTGCTCGCCCGTGACCGGGTTGGTGACCGTGCGCCCGAGCGCCACGCCGGTCTTGTGCTTCTCGGCGGCGCCGCGCTCCTCGGCCGACTCGGTCAGCGCCCGGTTGACGTAGTGGTGGACCTCCTGCTCGTGCTCGGTCCCGGCCGCGAGGCGGAACACGTCCGGGTGCTCGGGCGCCATCACGAAGAACGTCGCCCCGAACAGCGTGTCCGGACGGGTCGTGAACACCGGGTAGTCGATCCCGAGCTCCTCGCAGCGAAACGCGACCTCCGCGCCGTCGCTGCGCCCGATCCAGTTGCGCTGCATCGCCTTGACATGCTCGGGCCAGCGGATCTTGTCCAGATCGTCGAGCAGCCGGTCGGCGTAGTCGGTGATCCGGAAGAACCATTGCTCGAGCTGGCGCAGCTCGACCTCGGCGCCACAGCGCTCGCAGCGACCGTCGATCACCTGCTCGTTGGCGAGCACGGTCGCGTCGTGCGGGCACCACTTGACGGCCGCCTCCTTGCGATACGCCAAGCCGCGCTCGAGCAGCCGCAAGAAGATCCACTGCGTCCAGCGGTAGTAGCTCGGCTCGTGGGTGGCGATCTCGCGCGTCCAGTCGATCGAGATCCCCCAGCGGTGAAACGCCTGGCGGAACGCGGCGATCGACTCATCGGTCGACTGGCGGGGGTGGACGCCCGTGTTGATCGCGTAGTTCTCCGCGGGCAGCCCGAACGCGTCGTAGCCCATCGGATGCAGCACGCGCTGACCGGCGCGCCGGCGGAAGTGCGCGATCGCGTCGCCGAGCGCGTAGTTCTTGAGGTGGCCGATGTGCGGCTCGCCGCTCGGGTACGGGAGCATCTCGAGCACGTAAGACTTCTCGGCCGCCGCCTGATTGGCATGCCCGCCGCCGGGCGGATCGTTGGACACCGTCCACGTCTGCTCGCGGGCCCACACGTCCTGCCACTTGGGCTCGATCTGCTGCGGGTCATAACCGGCGCGCGACATGCTCGGGCTCAGGTTACTTACGGCGTCGCGGGCTTGGGGCCCGGCCGCCGTCCCGCAGCCGTCGCCGGCGGCAGCTGTATTGCGGGTGCAGGGGAATTTGCGCCTACCATCCCGTGAGTGGTGCAACGTGACGACGCTGGGCGCGGGGAGACGCCCGGGGCCACCGCCCGGCGGCGGCGCCGTGCACCGGCCGCCGCTGCGCAACCGCCGGGCGAGCGCGCCACCGCCGCCGCCCCTGCGCAACCGCCGGGCGAGCGCGCCACCGCCGCGGCGCCGGCGCCAGGCGAGCGCGCCACCGCCATCACCCCTGCACCGGCGCCAGGCGGGCGCGCGGTCGCCGCCAGCACCGCGTCGCAGGTCGAGTCGATCATCCTCGCCGCCGAGCAGACGGGCGAGCGGATCCGGGCGCACGCCGAGGATCGCGCCCGCGCGCGGATCGCCGAAGGCGAGCGGGCCGCGCAAAATCGCGTCGACGCCGCCGAGGACGAGGCGCACGAGATTCTCACGGCCGCCCGCGAGGAGGCGGCCCGGGTGCGTCAGGAGGGCCGCACGGAAGCCGACGCCACGATCGCCAACGCAAGCAGCGAGGCGCAGTCGATCGTCGCCCGCGCGCACGAGAGCGCCGAGCGTGCGCGCGCCGAGGCCGAGCAGGCCAGGAGCAGAGCGACCACCGAAGCGCAAGCGGCGACGGCCACGGCTCAGGAAGCTGCCCGGCAGATCCTCGCGCAGGCCGGCGAGGCCGCCGATGCGATGCGCTCGGAAGCCGAGGCTCGCGCGCGCGAGCTGCTGCACCACGCGCGGACGACCGCTGGCGACGTCCGCGCCGAGGGCACCGAGATCGTCGACAACCTGCGCGAGATGGGCGACTCGCTGCGCTCCAACGCGCAGCGGCTGCTGGCCGACATCCAGTCGATCCATTCGCGGATGGTCGCGCAGCTGGACCGGGCCGACGGCGTGCTCGGGGCGCAGGCGTCGGCGCAGTTGGACGCAGCGACGCCGGCGCGGCGGCGTGGCGCCGGCGCCGGCGCCGACCGGCCCTGGGACGCCGGCGCGTCGGCGGACGGCGCGGGCCTCGACGTGCCGGAGTTCATCCCGCGGCGGTCTCGGTAGACGGGTCTGCGGTTGGGGGTCGACCATCGCCGGCGCCGGCGCATTCGCGAATCGACGACGAGGTATTAGCCGTGTGGGGTCTGCACGTTCGCCGGGGCTATAGCTCAGCTGGGAGAGCGCTTGCATGGCATGCAAGAGGTCGCCGGTTCGAGCCCGGCTAGCTCCATCAACG
>JBEKRJ010000651.1:0-3541 GCA_049518835.1 Solirubrobacteraceae bacterium | reverse complement strand
GGATCGCGGCGGCAGGCCCTGCCGCCGCGATCCGAGATGCTCGAGATTGGCGAATTGCGCGCCTCTCGTGCACTTGGCCCGCTCGAGACCGGCAATGCCGCGCCGGCGCGGTACGAACCGATGGTTTCGGCCGGTTTCGCGCTTTGATCAGAGGCCTTTGAGGATCCCGGCGCCGCCGCACGCAGTCGCCGCCTGCTCGAACGCGGGCGAGCTTGTGTCGAGCGTGGCAGGGAACGCGAGCAGGACCCCGCGGTAATCGGCTTCCCGGTTGGCGCCGGGTGGGAGCCCGGACGGTCCCGTCGTGGGAGCTCTGACGGGGTCGGGGAAGTCAGGGATGCCGTGATGGCGCATGCAGGTCGCGATCTGGCGTAGCTGCACTAGCGCCTGCGGGTCGAACGGCGGTGGCGCGCCGCCATTGGGCAGCAGCTTCTGACACTTCGATTCCGCGGCCGCGAAGGCGGGCGCCGGGGAAGCGGGGAAGCGGAATCCCCCTCCGGGTTTCGGGTCTGGGAAGTTCGGAACGCCGTTGGCCCGCATGCACCTGGCGAAGTTCAGCAAGGTCTGATCGGGTTGCGCAGGACTCGGGCGCGAGCCCGGCGAGCTTGACGCCGCGGTGGTCGCGGCGCCGGCGTTCGCGGCAGTCGACGCAGTCGAACTCGCAGCACCACCCGTCGTCGCGCTCGGTGAGCTTCCACCGCAGCCTGCCGCCAGGACCCCGCTGGCGACGGCCACGATCATGAAGAGCCGGGCCCGTGTCGGGAGAATTAGTCGCTTGGGATCGATGCTTTCGTGAATATGGTCAGTTTCCCGCATGGCGTTCTCCTCCACCAAAAGAGATCCCTTTCTGCGACAGCCACCGCGCAAAGCGCGACTCTGGGCGAGCCGGTTGTATCGCGGCGCTGGGAAGGCGGGGCGTTTCTCTTAATTCTCTTTAACAGTTCTGGATTGCCCCGAGAGGTTGTCGGGGCCAGTCGACCCTCGATGAACGAATCGCGCGCACCTCGACGAGCGGTCGTTGGAGGCGTTAGCGATCTGTTCGGATCCGTCGAAGGCGGGACCTGCGCGCTAATGTCGCGGCGGATCTGTATCGTAGGCGTCGCTGAGCGGCACGGCCGCGGCTCGCTCCCAGCCCGATTGTTGGTAGCGCATCATGGCGGCCAGGGCCGCGACGGCCGCCACGCCGCCAGTAACGACCGCGGCCGTCAGCGAGTGGTCGGACGCGACAGCGGTGAGCAGCCCGGTACCCGAGCCCGCGAGCACCGCCGTGATCACCGCGACCATACCCGCCACCGTTCGGAAATACTGTCGGCGGCCGGCCCACAATCCGAGTGCGTTAAGCCGCTCCGGCTCGGGGACGCTCATCAGGTACGGAGTCAGTTCTGGCGCCTCGTCGAAGTAGCAGCCGCGGAGCAGAGCGATGCGACGCGCGTAGCCGAGATCCTCGATTCCGGACTGCAGCACC
The DNA here is from genome assembly GCA_049518835.1 of Solirubrobacteraceae bacterium. Classification (GTDB taxonomy): domain Bacteria; phylum Actinomycetota; class Thermoleophilia; order Solirubrobacterales; family Solirubrobacteraceae; genus Palsa-465. Next base: position 2,079 of record JBEKRJ010000651.1, on the reverse strand, counting down.
CGCTCGAACGTCACCAGACCGACGAATGCAAGTGTCGGCAGGAGGGCGAGACCGAACGTATAGAAAGCGGTGCCAACCCGGCTCGCGGTCGCGATCAATCCGAGAGCGACTAGGCCGCCGGAGACGGCGCCAAGGAAGGTCGTCGCTCGGCCGGTCGACTCGGCGATCGTCGACGCCCGAGCGCCCTGAAGCGTGAAGTGCTCGGTCGTCGCAAACGTGACCGCGGCAGACCGCGGATCCTCGCGGGGCTGCGCGAGCACGTCGGCAATGATGCTTGCCGCCGTGTGCGACTGGTCGCGCTGTGGCCAGCGGGAGGCGCTCACGACGTGCATCGTGCTCCCGTCGGTCTCACCCGAGACGTCGATACCTTTGATCTCTTTGCTGTTGGCGGTCATGGTCCGGTCTCCTTTGTAGGCGACGAGGAGGCGAACAGCCGATACGACCCCACTTCGCTGGACCGCTGGACGGCGGGCGGGACCTCGCAGCGATCTCCGATCCCTGCCTCGAAGCGCTGGAAGCTTTCGAGTCCAAAGATTCGGCCCTCTTCGGTTTCTTCGGAGATGTGGATGAAGGTGATGCCGTCGGCGAGCAGCAGGATGGTGTGGCCCAGACCCTCGGGTTGGGTCCGTTCGAGCTCGTCGTAGACCGCACGTATCAGTTCAACGTTGTGCTCGGCTTGCTCGGCCTTGACCGTGTATTGGATGACTACGCGCTTCATGGATGTCTCCTTCGCTGGTTGATGTGTTGGCCGCCCAGAGGCGGCGGATAGCAAGACACGTCGCAAGTCGTCGACGGCCAGCACGCTTCCCGTCGTGTGACTCATGTTCCGTAGGTCGGGGTGTAGGTGAGGACGACCGAGCCGTTGGCGAGCTTGCGGACATCCGTAAGCGTGAGCTGCAGGGACGAGGTGTCGATGTCTTCGAACAGGCGGTGGCCGGTGCCGACCACAACCGGCATGAGCCACACGCGGAGCTCGTCGACGAGACCTGCTCGCAGGAGCGTGTCATCGACGCGGCTGGTGCCGTACTTGATCAGGTCCTTCCCAGGCTGGGCCTTCAGCAGCTCAATCGCGCCGACGATGTCGGGCCCGAGGAGGGTGGCGTTCCACGTGACCTCGCTGAGCGTCCGGGAGGCGACGTATTTCGGCATCGCGTTGATCCGGTCGACGTAGGGGTCGCCGGTGCGGGGACCCCAGAACTCTCGGACCATCTCGTAGGTCACCCGGCCCAGGACGAACGCGTCGTACTTTTCAAGTTCGTCCATCGCCAGTTGCCTGGACTCCTCGTCGAATGGGGACCAGCGTTCCGGCGACCCCATGACTCCGTCGAGGGAGACGAGCGTGGATTCGATCAGCTTGCGCATGGGTTGGTCCTTCTTGGGTTCTGTGGTTGGTTAGCTGGTGGCGGCGAGCGCGGGCTGCGGCTCGCGGATCGTGGTCTTGGCAACCGCGTCGGAGAGCTCGTCGCGGCGGACGAGCGCGAAGATCGCCGGGACGGCGAGCAGGCCGATCGCGCCGAGCACCCAGAACGCGTGCTGGAAGCCGCCGGTGAGCGCCGCGGGTGCGGCGGTGCCAGCGTGCAGCAGCGCGTTGGTGTGACTGACCGCGACGCTCGAGGCGATCGCGATCCCGATCGCTCCGCCGAGCTGCTGGCTGGTGTTCAGCAGTCCGGACGCTAGTCCGGCCTGGTGCTCTGAGACGCCGGCGAGCGCGGCGATCGAGATCGGGATGAACGCGAAGGCGGTCCCGGCGCCGGCGACGACGAACGGGCCGGCGAGGTTCGCGAGGAAGTGTCCGTGGACGGGCACCTGGGTCGCCCACACCACGCCGGCGCCGATCAGCGTCATCCCGATCGCCATCACGACCTTGGCGCCGCCACGGGTGACCAACGCCTGTGAGATGCCGGCAAGCGCGATCGAGGTCAGCGACGCGGCCAGCCATGCGAGACCGGTCTGCAGGGCGCTGTAGTGCAGCACCTGCTGCATGTACAAGGTGCCGACGAAGATGAACGCGAAGAAGCTCCCGCCTAACAGCAGCCCCGCCGCGTTCGCGCCGGCGAGCGTGCGCAGACGGAAGATCGA
>JBEKRJ010000650.1:0-3547 GCA_049518835.1 Solirubrobacteraceae bacterium | reverse complement strand
GACGAGCGGATCAGCTGCTCCGATCGGATCGGCTGCGGGGGCGAGCGCATCCACGACGATGCCGCCACTCGCGAGCCCGTCGCAGCTCGGCTTGCAGGCTCCCGACCAGGCGCCGCAGGCCGCGGCGCCTTCGACGCCGTCCGCATCCGCATCGTCGGGCCAATCGCAGTCCGCGCCGGCGCCGGCCCAGGTGGCGCCGCCGGCGGCGGTCTCGGGCGGCTCCTGACCCGTTCGGAGAGCCCGGCATGACGGCCAGCGAGCAGCGCGCCAGGTTTCCGGCGTTCGGGAGCACCGCCGTCGTCGTCAGCGCGCGTGCTGACGGCCTTGCGCCGGCGCGCGCAGCGGTCGCCGACACCGTCGCGATCTTCGACCTCGCCTGCTCGCGGTTTCGCGACGACTCCGAGCTGACCGCAGTCAACGAAGCGGCGGGCTCGCCGGTGGCCGTCTCGAGCGTGCTGCTCGATGCCGTCCAGGCGGCGCTGCGGGCTGCGCAGCTCACCGACGGCGACGTCGATCCGACGATCGGCGAGGCGCTGATCGCGCTCGGCTATGACCGTGACTTCGCGGCGCTTGGGCAGCGGCCGTCGCTGTCGTTTGCCCGCGTCCCCGGCTGGCGGGCGGTCGAGGTCGATCGCCGTGCCGGCACGATCCGCGTTTCCCGCGGGGTGAGGCTCGACCTCGGTGCGACGGCCAAGGCGCTTGCCGCCGACCGTGCCGCCGCCGCCGCGCACGCCGCCGCCGGGTGCGGCGTGCTGGTCTCGCTCGGGGGCGACATCGCGATTGCCGGCCCGGCGCCCGACGATCGCTGGAGCGTGCGCGTGACCGACGACCACCGCTCCGGCGTCGACGCCCCCGGCCAGTCGATCACGCTGCGCTGCGGCGGACTGGCGACCTCGAGCACGACCGTCCGCCGCTGGCGAGCCGGGGCCGACAGCGCACATCATCTGATCGATCCTGCAAGCGGGCGTCCCGCGACGGTGATCTGGCGGACCGTCAGCGTCGCCGCCGGCTCGTGCTTGGACGCCAACGTCGCCACGACCGCGGCGATCGTCCGTGGCGCGCGGGCGCCGGCGTGGCTGGCGGCGCTGGGGCTTCCGAGCCGGCTGGTCAGCGCCGACGGCACCGTCCGCCACCTCGCGGGGTGGCCGGCCGACGCCGACGACCTCCCCGCCGCGGTGGCGTCGGATCCGGTGGGCGCGAGAGCGGGTGTCCGGTGATGTCGCTGTTCGCCGCCGCCGGACCGAGCGCGTACTGGTACCTGACCCGGGGCACCGGCGTCGTCGCGCTGGTCCTGCTGACGGTCAGCGTTGTGTTTGGGATCCTCGGCTCGATCCGCTTCGCCGCGCATAGGTGGCCGCGATTTGCGATCGACACCGTCCACCGGGACGTGTCGCTGCTGGTGATCGTGGTGCTCGTCGTCCACATCATCACCAGCATCCTCGACAGCTTCGCGCCGATCAGGGTGACCGACGCCGTGATCCCGTTCGTGTCGCGCTACCGCCCGCTGTGGCTGGGGCTCGGAGCGCTGTCGTTCGACCTGCTCGTGGCGGTGTCGGTCACGAGCCTCGTCCGCCGGCGGCTGGGCTACCGCAGCTGGCGGGCGGTGCACTGGCTCGCATACGCCAGTTGGCCGGTGGCGGTGCTGCACGGCCTTGGCACCGGCAGCGACGCGAAGGTCGGGTGGGTGCTCGCGACGACCGTCGCGTGCGTGGTGGCGGTGACCGCGGCGACGCTGGTCCGGATCGCGCGCTCGGCGCCCGCGGACGGAGGGCGGCGCGGTGCCGCGGCCGCGGTCGCGCTCGCGGTGCCGGTCGGGATCGCCGTGTTCACGCTGCAGGGGCCGCTGCGGTCAGGCTGGGCCAGGCGCGCCGGGACCCCGTCGACGCTGCTCGCGCGTGCGGTCACGCCGGCGGTCGCGGTGGTTAGGCCCCGGGTCGCCGACCCCAAGCCCAAGCCGGCCGGCGCGACGCTCGAGGCGCCGTTCGACGCCAACCTGTCGGGCACCGTCACTCAGACGCAGCAGCCCGACGGGGCGATCGTCGATCTGGCGCTGCAGTTGAGCGGCGGCGCGCGCGGGAAGCTGCGCGTGCGCCTCGGCGGCACGCCGTTGGGCGGTGGCGGCCTGTCGATGACCGGCAGCCAGGTCGACCTGCTCGCATCCGGCCTGCCGGACGTGATGGCGGGCAAGATCGTGGCGCTGCAGGGGACCGACCTGGTCGCGCGCGTGTCCGACGGCTCCGGACGAGCGCTGGACCTGAGGGCGAACCTCGAGATCGATTCCAACAGCGGCTCGGTCAGCGGCACGCTGTCGGCGACCGACGCCGGCGGTGCTCGCCGATGAGCCTGTCCGCGCCGCAAGGGCTGCCGCGCCTGCTCGCCGGGCTCGGCCAGGCCGGTCGGTCCGCCGGCGCCCGGCCCGGGGAGTCCGCGCGGCGCGCCGGCGCGACGCTCTCGCTGGCCGAGCACCAGCACGTCCACGGGCCGCTGCCCCGCCTGGCGCCGGAGGCGCTGATCGATGCCGTCCAGCGCAGCGGGCTGCGCGGCCGCGGCGGTGCTGACTTCCCGACCGCGATCAAGCTGCGCGCCGTCGCCGAGCGAGCGCGGCGGGGATCGGTGCTGGTCGTCAACGGCTCGGAGACCGAGCCCGCCAGCGCCAAGGACCGGCTGCTGCTGACGCGCCTGCCGCATCTCGTGCTCGACGGCGCGGCGCTCGCGGCCGGCGCGGTCGGGGCCCGGAACGTGATCGTGAAGGTCGGCGACAGCGCTGGCGCAGCGGTGCAGTCGCTCGAGGCGGCGGTCGCGCAGCGCTCTGATCCGATCCGCGTCGACCTGGTCGCCGGGCCTGACGGATACGTCGTCGGCGAGGAGAGCGCCGTGATCCACTATCTCAACGACGCGGTCGCCAAGCCGACGTTCGTGCCGCCGCGGCCGTTCGAGCGCGGCTACCGCGGCCGGCCGACGCTGATCCAGAATCCCGAGACGCTGGCCCAGATCGCGCTCGTCGCCCGCTATGGCCCAGATTGGTATCGCGAGCTCGGGACCGAGCCCGATCCCGGCTCGGCGCTGGTCACGATCTCCGGTGCGGTCCGTGCGCCGGGCGTGTACGAGCTGGCGTTCGGGACCCCGATGAGCGACCTGCTGGCGGCTGCCGGAGGACCGACCGAGCCGCTGCAGGCGCTGCTGATCGGCGGCTATTTCGGCACCTGGGTCGAGTCCACGCGGGCGCTGCAGTTGCGCCTCGCGCGTGAGGACCTGCGCTCCGTCGGCTGCTCGCTCGGAGCCGGCGTCCTGATCGCGCTCGGCGAGAGCGCGTGCGGCTTGCACGAGAGCGCGCGTGTGATCGCGTACCTGGCGGCGCAGTCGGCCGGCCAGTGCGGGCCGTGCGTGTACGGGCTGCGCGCGATCGCCGACGCGATCACGGCGCTCGCCGACGGCGTCGCGCACGACCGCGAGCGCGACCGAGTGCTGCGATGGACGGCCGAGATCCGGGGCCGGGGTGCCTGCCATCACCCCGACGGCGCGGCACGGTTCGTCGAGAGCGTGCTGG
>JBEKRJ010000649.1:0-3553 GCA_049518835.1 Solirubrobacteraceae bacterium | reverse complement strand
CTGAGCACGACCGAGACGCGTTCGAACAACACCTCCGCGATGCGCGCGACTGCGAGGAGTCGTCAATCCCGTGAGCGATCTGAGGCCACGCCGTGCCGCAGCTTCGCTACATCGGAAGCGTGGTTCGCCACCGGCCCGGGGTCACCACGGTCCAGCTGGGCGACCTGGACCTCAGCGAGTCGCTGTACCGCTGTGGTCGCCACGACCGGATCGCGCGAGAGTCGCCGACGGGATCCCCAGCGGCCGGCCTGCACACGACTTTCCGTGACCGCTGATACGCACACGTGTCCACAGGGCGGCGCGGTCACGGGCCGAGCACGGTTCTGCCCGGACTGCGGCGCGCGGCTGGAGAACGGCCAGACGCCGACGGATCCAGACGTGGGAGCGGCGGGACGGTCGGCGTCGGCCGGCGGGGCGTGGCGTCGGCGACTGCGCGGGGTAAGCCCGGAAGCGAACGAGTTCGCGAGCGCGGTCGCCGCGCAGGCTCGCGCGCCCGGCGTCGTGGTGGCGACCGCAACCGCGCTCGCCGCGGGCGCTGTGCTGTGGCTGGCGGGGCTGCTGATGAGCTTTCTGTCGCAGAGGTCGATCCTCGGAAGCGTGCCGGGGGTCTCGCACGTCAAGTTCGCGTTCTTCCGCACGGCGGAGATGACGTTGGCGCTGGACACGATTCCCAGCCTCGGCGTGCACCTTCGGGTCGTTCCGGGCACGCTTGCGCTGCTGACGCTCGCGGCGGTCGCGATACCCGCCGCGCTGCTGTCCTCCCGCACGCGCGCGCTCAGCGACCGGCAGCGGCTGCTGTGGGGCGCTGCCGCTGCGATCCCGTTCGCGATCCTGATGCTGTTGTGCGCCGTGATCGCCGGCACGGTCGGCTCGAGCGTGCAGTCCGGCGGTGTGATCAAGGTGTCCGCGTCTGGATCGTTCCTGCTCGGGCTCGCGTGGGGCGCGCTCGGCGGCGGCCTCGGCGCCGGATGGGCAATCAGGCGCGAGCGCGGCAAAGTCGACCTCGGCGCGATGCCCGGCTGGGCTGCGCGCTGCCGCCGGCTACTCGGCGGCGCGCTGGGACCGCTGCTCGCAGCGCTTGTCCTGTGCGCGCTGCTCGGAACGCTCGTGTGGATGGTCCAGTCGATCCGCAACGCCGGCGACCAGCGCGCGGTGGGCAACCCGCCCGCCCGGTCGACCGCGATCGCGCTGTTCGACGACGCGACCTTCGCGCTGGACAACGGCGTGCACCTGTTCGAGCTCAGCTCCGGCGTGTCGTTTCATCAGCCCGGAGAGTTCGGCGCCAACGGGATGCCGCTCCCCGCGACCAAGGTGAGCGCGATCGCCGGCGCGTTCGTCGCGGACACGACGGCGGGCTACGCGAGCGTGCTGTCCCCGCCGGGAACGTTCCGGATCTTCGACTACGGCAACGGGTTGCCGACGGTCGAGTTCATCGCCCTGCTGCTGACGATCATCGTGCCGATCCTGGCCGCCGCGTTCGGAGGATTCTCGCTGGCCAGAGTCGCCGACGCTCGCACCTCCGCGGTGGGCGCCGCGTGGGGCGCCCTGCTCGGCCCGATCTGGTGTGTGACGATGGTGGTCGTCAACGCGCTCGTGCAGAAGCAGCTCGGCGGAAAGGCCAGCGGCAACGACGTGCTCGTCATCTACTTGCTCGCCGGAGCGGCGATCGGCGCAGCCGGCGGGCTGCTCGCAGCGTCCCGGCACCCCGACCGGCCCGCGGGATGACCGGCCGCTCGGAGGAAGCGCCGTGCCGCGGCGAGCTCGTGCTCCCTGTGAACTGTGAAGCCTTGGCGAGAATCCTCAGCCGAAGGTAGCCCCGGGCGCCAGCTGCCCGGCGACGTACGCCCTCGCGCCCAGCAACTATGAGACCGCGATCTACGGCGACACCGTCGAGGCCGTCGAGGGTGCGGGCAGCGACGATGCCAACGTCATGCTCCAGACGAAGGCACTTACCTGTTCTGCGGCTGGGGTCCAGCAGGACTCAAGCGACCCATCCGGCGGCCGTCAGCTCGTTGACCGTCACCCGAGCGCGCGTCACCGTCGGGCGCTGCGACGAGCAGACCGGCCGGGTCTCACGAGCGCGCGGTGCGCTACGCCGCTGCCAAGGATGAGGGCAACTACGGTCCGATCGTGGGGCCGCGGCGCCGCTGGGTGGGCGGCTGGGGCGCGGACGGTCGCTGCGGGCCTGCGGGCGGCGGGGAGGGGGGCTGTTGTTTTGCGCGGCTTTGCTCTCGCAGCGCCTTGAGCCGGCGGGTTTCGCGCTCGGAGCGCTCGCGCGCGATCTGCTCCTCTGGCGCTTCGATGACCTTCCCGCGCGCGTCGGCGGTCGATTGCCGGCGGTGTTCTGCGCCGCGAAGCCGTTCGAGTACCGCGATGTCATCGAGGTCCTGGCGGCGTTTGGGCTCGGGGCGGTCGCGGAACTGCGAGGCGGCGGTCTTCATTCGGATGAGGTCCTCGGGATGCGCGACCATGATCCGGGCGCCGAGCACCTCGACGGCGACGGCGCGGGCGCGCAGCTGCTCGTAGGAGCGCGGTGCGCCGGCGGTCTGGTCGACCGCGAACACGTCCAGGTCGCCGTGGCGGGTGCGCATCAGGAAGTTCCCGCCGTCATACAGCTCGCGCGGGTTGGTGAGGTCGATGCCGAGCAGCTCGGCGTCGATGCCGCGCAGCCGGGCGTCCAGCTCGGCGAGCGCGCGGGCGAGGCGCTGCATGTTCTCCGGCGTCCAGGCGGCGATCACGTCGAGGTCCTGCGTCGTGCGCACGTGCCCGTAGGCCTGCACCGCCACGCCGCCGATCAGCACGCAGTCGACGTCGTGGCGTGAGAGCGCGCCGAGCAGCTGCGCGGCGTCCAGCGGCGGCTGCTCAGCCATCCGCCAGGGCGTCCAACGCGATGCCGGTGATCGCGCCGGCGAACCGGTTCCAGCTCAAGGCCAGCTCGAGCCGCTCGCCGATCGGCAGGCGCGCCTGTTCGTCGAGCTGGGCGTCCTCGAACGGCACGCCGCGCTCCCGCGCGCCGAGCACCAGCTCCTCGCCGCAACATGCGGCCAGCCGAGCCAGCATCTCCACGGTCGGGGAGACCAGTCCCTGCTCGATCCGCGACAGCGCCTGCTGGCTGGTACCCGCCCTGTAGGCGAGATCGACCTGGCGCAGCCCGTGACGCTCGCGCAGCTCCCTAACCCACGTCCCCGCATCCACAAGCAAACAGCATATCTGGCGTTCAGCGCGCGGTAGTGCCGATCAACGGCCGGGCGTGGGGCCGCCGCGTCGCGGCGAGGGTGGCGGCAGCGCGACCGCCTGGGGACGCGTGGGCGGCCGAGAGGACGGCGGGGAGGCGAGCGGCCGCGTCGCGCGGCTGATGACGTAATCGCCCATGCCGGGGATCGCGAACACAAGCGCCTCCCCTTCGGCGACGAGCGTTCCGCGCTCGAGCAGCCGAGCCCGATAGCTGGACACCCCGCGCGTCGACAGGCCGAGGCGGCGAGCGACATCGGTCCCCGTGGCTCGCCCGGTCTCGCGGATCGCGTGGGCCACGGCGAGGAGATACTCCTGCTCT
>JBEKRJ010000648.1:0-3553 GCA_049518835.1 Solirubrobacteraceae bacterium | reverse complement strand
GATCCCAATCGCAACGCTCAGCGCTCCCAGCGCCAGCGCGGTGGTCACCCTGCCGCCCGCCAGCACGCACTACCGGTGGCTCGACATCTCCTTTCAGCCCGCCGGCGTCCCCAGGCACAGCGGCGAGTCGATCCTCCGCGCCGCGTTGGCGGGCTAAGGGCCCACGCCACCCCTCACGTCCGCTGCGAACGCGCCAGCTTGCGCCGCGCCGTGGACTCCATCACGGCCTTTCGCAATCGCACCGCGCTCGGGGTGACCTCCACGCATTCGTCGCCCCGCAGGAACTCGAGCGCCTGGTCGAGCGACAGCTCCCGCTTGGGGATCAGGCGCACGAGCTCGTCGGCGGTCGAGGAGCGAATGTTCGTCAGATGCTTCTCCTTGCAGGCATTGACGTCGAGATCCTCGGCGCGGGAGCTCTCGCCGACGATCATCCCCTCGTACACCTCCTCGCCGGGGGCGACGAACAGCGTCCCGCGCTCCTGCAGGTTGAACAGCGCAAACGCCGCCACCTTCCCGCGCCGATCGGCGACCAGCGACCCGGTCGGCCGCGTGCGCAGCTCGCCGTGCCACGGCTCCCAGCGGTCGAACACGTGATGCATCAGGCCGGTCCCGCGGGTCTCGGTCAGAAACTCCGTCCGGAAGCCGATCAGCCCCCGCGCCGGCACGAGGTACTCCATCCGCACCCAGCCCGTGCCGTGGTTGACCATCTGCTCGAGGCGCCCTTTGCGCATCGCCAGCAGCTGCGTGATCACGCCGACGTACTCGTCGGGAACATCGACGCTCATCCGCTCGATCGGCTCGCACAGCCGCTCCTCGATCCGCCGCGTGACGACCTGCGGCTGGCCGACCGTGAGCTCGAACCCCTCGCGGCGCATCAGCTCGACCAGCACCGCCAACGCGAGCTCGCCTCGGCCCTGGACCTCCCACACTTCCGGGCGCTCGGTCTCGCGCACGCGCAGCGAGACGTTGCCCACGAGCTCGCGCTCCAGGCGGCCCTTGACTTGGCTGGCGGTCAGCTTGGCGCCATCCTGTCCGGCCAGCGGCGACGTGTTGATGCCGATCGTCACCGACAGCGACGGCTCGTCGACGGTGATCACCGGCAACGGGCGCGGGTCCTCGGCGTCGGCCAGCGTCTCGCCGATCGTGATCTCCGGGATCCCGGCGACCGAGATGATCTCGCCCGGCCCGGCCTCAGCGGCCGGCACGCGATCAAGCGCCTCGGTCACATACAGCTCGCTCACCTTGACCCGCTCGATCTGTCCGTCGGCGCGGCACCAGGCGACGGTCTCCCCGCGGCGGATGACGCCGTGGCGCACGCGACAGATCGCCAGCCGCCCGACGTACGGGGACGCGTCGAGGTTGGTGACGTGCGCCTGGAAGGGATGCGCGGGGTCGTGCTCGGGCGCGGGGACGTGCGCGAGCAGCAGCTCGAGCAGCGGGCCCAAGTCGGTCGGGTGGGTCGGCCCCAGATTCCCAGGATCAAGCGACGCCCACCCTGCCTTGGCGTTCGTGTACACGATCGGGAACTCGATCTGCGACTCGTCGGCGTCGAGGTCGAGGAACAGCTCGTACACCTCGTCGACGACCTCGTCGATGCGGGCGTCGGGACGGTCGACCTTGTTGACGACGAGGATCACGGGCAGCCGCGCCTCGAGCGCCTTGCGCAGCACGAACCGGGTCTGCGGCAGCGGCCCCTCGCTCGCGTCGACCAGCAGCAGCACGCCGTCGACCATCGTCAGCCCGCGCTCGACCTCGCCGCCGAAGTCGGCATGCCCCGGCGTGTCGACGATGTTGAGCTTCACGCCGGCGTAGCGGACGGCCGTGTTCTTGGCCAGGATCGTGATTCCCTTCTCGCGCTCGAGGTCCATCGAGTCGAGCACCCGGTCGGCGACATCCTGGCCGGAGCGAAACGCGCCCGATTGCCACAGCAGGGCGTCGACGAGGGTCGTCTTGCCGTGATCGACGTGCGCGACGATCGCGAGGTTGCGGATGTCGGTGCGGACCTGCATCGCGGACTGACGATAGACCGCGACCGCGCAGGGAGGATCGCCGGCGATCGTGCGATCATGAGCCGATGGACGAGCAAGAGGCGTCGGCGCGCAAATCTGCGAAGTCGCGCAAGCCGGCAGGCGAGCCCGCCGACGGCAAGCCGCTCAGCCGCCGCACGTTCGAAGATCAGCTGCGCAAGCTGCAGCGCGAGCTGGTGATCATGCAGGAGTACGTCAAGGCTAGGGGCCTCAAGATCGTCGTGATCTTCGAGGGCCGCGATGCGGCCGGCAAGGGCGGCGTGATCAAGCGGATCGTCGAACGGACCAATCCACGCGTGTGCCGCGTGGTGGCGCTTCCCGCCCCGACCGAGCGCGAGCGCACGCAGTGGTACTTCCAGCGGTACGTGGCCCATCTGCCGGCCGCCGGCGAGATCGTGCTGTTCGACCGCTCGTGGTACAACCGCGCCGGCGTCGAGCGCGTGATGCGGTTCTGCTCCGAGCACGAGTACGAGGAGTTCATGCGCTCGTGTCCCGAGTTCGAGCGCATGCTCGTCCGCTCCGGGATCCAGCTGATCAAGTACTGGTTCTCGGTCTCCAACGAGGAGCAGGAGCGGCGCTTCCAGGCCCGCGTCCACGATCCGATGCGCCGCTGGAAGCTCAGCCCGATGGACCTCGAGTCGCGCGCCAAGTGGGTCGAGTACTCGCGCGCCAAGGACGAGATGTTTCGCTACACCGACATCAAGCACGCCCCCTGGTGGGTCGTGCAGGCCGACGACAAGCGCCGGGCGCGGCTGAACTGCATCGCCCACCTGCTGTCGATGGTCGAGTACGAGGACCTCACGCCTCCCCCGCTCGAGCTGCCTCCCCGCGGCGAGGACCACTACGTCCGCCCGCCGCTCGACGAGCAGACGTTCGTGCCACAGCGCTACTGAGGGCCCGCGCAAAGCCCACCCGGCGCCGCAGGCAGAGCCACGCGCTGCGGACAACTACGCGCGATCGTGCGGGCGCCTACCGAGCGCTCGCGCCGGCCGGCTACCGATCACGAACGCATGGGGAATGTGCGGCGCCGGCAGGGCGCGTGGCGTCGGTACACCAGCGGCTGGTCCCCGGCAGCGGTCGCGATCGGCGCCCTGCTGATCCTGTATGCCGGCTGGCAGCTGGCTGGCTGGCCGGCGGCGGACCGCAACGTCGTCGGCGACGCGTTCGACTTCCCGTTCGACCTGGCGGCGATCGTAGCCGCGTGTGCCGCCGCCCACCGCTGCCGCGAGGTCGCACGGCTGCGCTGCGCGTGGCGGCTGGTGGCGCTCGCGCTGATCTGCAACTTCCTCGCCGACGTCACCTGGACCGTCTACGAGCTGGCCGGCAGCCGTCCGTATCCGTCCCTTGCCGACGGGTTCTACCTCGCCTTCTATCCGCTTTTGCTGTGGGGGCTGCTGCGCTTTCCAGGGCCGCCCCAAAGCCTGGCGCAGAACGTGCGACTGGGGCTCGACATGGCGGTGATCGCGATCGGCGGCGCGATCGTCGTGATTGACTTGGTGCTCGGCCCCACCGTCCTGCAGAGCTCG